>CAZPWR010000193.1:0-1973 GCA_964590555.1 uncultured Anaerolineae bacterium
GGAGTCTGGTTGCCAGGGAATTTTTTATAAAGGGTGTAAGGCTATGCTGGACCCTGATAAATGGATATGGGAGCTCCAGACAGCAGGCACTATCTTTGCCTTAAAGGTGAAAAAATGGCTCATCCGGAAGAAAACCCGCTACCAGAACTTGGAAATCGCCCTCACCGAAGACTACGGATTGGCTATGAGCCTTGATGGGTGCTTCATGCTTACGGAGAGGGATGAGTTCTTCTACCACGAGATGTTAGTCCACCCAGTCCTTCTCTCTCTGCCAAGGCCTTCCTCGGTATTGATAATAGGCGGAGGCGATGGCGGGGCTTTGAGAGAAGCTTTGCGCCACCCAGTAAAAGAGGTTTACCTTGTGGAAATTGACCAAGAAGTTTTGGATGCAGCTATCCAATTCCTTGAGCCCATCCACAAAGGCTCCTTCTACGATAGCCGGGTTAAGGTTGTCACTACGCCGGGGGAAGAGTTCGTCCTGAAGACAAACATAAAGTTTGACGCCATTATCGTTGATTCTACAGATCCAATCGGGCCAGCAAGGAGGCTTTTTGAGGAGGAATTTTTCGCCTCTTGCCGGAAAGCTTTGAAGGATAAAGGCCTTATGGCCCTTCAGTCCGGTACCCCTTACCTCCACCCCGAAGAGCTAACTTCTACCTTCCGTGCTCTCAAGAGGCTTTTCCCATTTGTGGAAGTTTACCTGGGGTTCATGCCTTCCTATCCTTCGGGGATGTGGTCTTACATCATAGCCGGAGGACGGCCCGTAGTTCTCAGGCGGAAGACTTTGGTTAAAAGATACCAAGAGAGAAAGCTTACGACAAAGTACTACACTCCAGAGGTTCACCTTGCTGCCTTTACCCTCCCTCGCTTCGTCCAAGAGCTTCTTTCCAGAGCCTCCAACGGAGGATGAAGAGTTCCTTGAAAGCTCTGGCAATGACGTCAAGGCGAGCCCCGGTCTGTTTTCCGGCAGGGCGAGGGAGGTGGGTAACGGGGACTTCCTTGAACTTAAAGCCGGCCCTTTTGGCCCTAACCAGGAACTCAGCACTGAAAGTAGCCCCAAAGGAGCGAATCTGGGGGGCAACTTTTTCCACAACTTCCCGCTTGAAAAGTTTAAAAGCGCAGTCTATATCCCGCACAGTGTAGCCGAATAGAACTGTGACCAAAAAGCTCCACCCCCATCCAAAAAGAACCCTGTACCAAGGGTCCATCCGGCGAGGTCGGTAGCCGGCTACCAAGTCCGCTTCTTCTATAAGGGGTAGGAGTTTACGGAGCTCTTCAAGCTTGAACTGCCGGTCGGAATCGGTGAAGAAAATAAGCTCTTTAGTAGCAGCTGTTATGCCGGAATAGACAGCGGCACCATACCCTTTGTTCCTTTCGTGGCGTATGAGGCGAACTTTGGGGAATAAGGCCGCTTTTTCTAAAACCACCTTGGCTGTATTGTCTCGGCTTCCATCGTCTACAACGATTATCTCGTAATCATCGGTGATGGAAGAGAGGACTTGGTCCATTTCTTCAATCATCGGGCCGATGTTAGCTTCTTCGTTATAGGCAGGCATCACACCCGAAATAGAAGGCATTGCTCCCTCCTAAGGTTTACTTTGTCACCGCGGGGCGGCGCAAGCCGCCGAAGCAATCTCCCCGGTGGTGTTTTCGTTCCAATTTTATCCTAACCTTTGAAATGTAGGCAAACGAAGGGGTTTACCCTTTGCGCCGACTAAAATCGTCCTCTTCAGGCCTTCGGCCAAAGATCGGCGAAGGCCTACCTTAAGCAGTTTCAGTTTCGGCAGGGGCCGACGCTGGCATTGGATGTGCCTAAGAATCGGCGAAATGGGGGGAAAATTACCGCTTCTTCTTGCGACGCCAAGGGCTAGAGCCAGGCGGAGAAGGGATGGCAATTTCGGGACGGATTTCGGGGCGATACCCAGGCACGGGCGGACGGAGGGGTGGTTCGGCTAACCGTTTTCCTTCCGCCT
>CAZPWR010000194.1:0-2511 GCA_964590555.1 uncultured Anaerolineae bacterium
CCTCCTAAATGGAAGGAGAGTGAACAATTCGCCTCCCTCTTTGCCCAGTTTAAGGTGGAAGGAGCACGGGTTGAAGTATTCGGCGACTTAAGGATAAAGAGCGGGAAAAGGGCCACCCGGTTCAACCTATGGCCATACGTCCGGGAAATGCCTTTCGCCGGCCAAAAAGTTCGGGTTGCCCCCCTGGAGTGGCTGCTTGTAGCCAGCGCTTTGCTCGGTCAAAAGGAAAAGGCGGAGATGATAGCTCGGCACCTCCGAAACGAAGGCTACGATGAATCGCTCCTGAGGAAAATCCTCCGAAGCCGCTCCATCCCCAAATCGGTAAAGGAAGAGGTGCTGAAAAGCTTAGCTTGAGGAGAACATGGGGAGAAATTTGCTCATCCTGGGGGCTTATTCGGTCTTGACCTTGGCTACACTTTGGCCTCTTCCCCTCTTCTTCACCAAAGCTATCCCTGGCGATGGTTTTGATGGCTGGCAGAACTACTGGAACATCTGGTGGGTTTCCAAGGCTATCCTGGAAGAGCACACTTCACCCTACTTCACCCGCTACCTCTACCACCCTACTGGTGTTAGCCTCTTATTCCACACCCTCAACCTTCCTAACAGCCTTTTGGCTATGCCCATCCAAGTCCTCTTCGGCCCCCTCGTAGCCTACAACTTCATAGCCCTTATCTCCTCTGCTCTCGCCGGGTACGGCTCTTTCCTCTTAGCCTTTGAGCTCACCCGCTCCCGATGGGCAAGCTTTCTGGCGGGCCTAATCTACGCCTTCTCCCCCTTCCGCTCCGCTCACCTCCTGGGCCACATGCAAGTCTTTTCCACCGAATGGATTCCATTCTTCATCCTCGTCCTCTTCCGAGCCCAGCAGGGCAAATCCCCCCTGCCCCCGGCTATTTTCCTCGTCCTCTCCTCCCTATGCGATTGGTATCAAGCCCTCTACTTGGGGCTTTTCACGGCTATATACTTGGGATGGCTTGCTTGGAAAAAGGCCCTAACCCGAAAGGAAGCCCTTAGGGTGGTAGCAGCTTGGGGTATAGCCGGGCTTATGCTTTCCCCACTAATCCTTCCCATGCTCTGGGAAATGTCCCGCTACCGATTTATGTTTGCCCCTACTGAGCATGCCTCCCTCCTTTCAGCCGATTTACTGGCTTTCTTCATCCCCTCGGAGTTCCATCCCCTCTGGGGCAAATGGGTGGGGAAGATTGCTGGACATTTTACGGCTTCCCTTTCGGAAAGGACCGTCTCCCTCGGCTATGCACCCTTAATCCTGGCTTTAATGGCGTGGAAGGCAAAGGAGAGGGTTTCACTCTGGCTTATAGTAGGCCTTTCCTTTGTGCTCCTGGCTTTAGGCCCTTACCTTCACATCATGGGCAAAACCATCCCCTTGCCACTGCCTTACGCCTTCCTCAGGCCAATCCCAATAGTGGCGATGGCTCGGTCTGTAAGCCGTTTTTCCCTCATGGCAACTCTGAGCCTGGCTATGATGGCGGCTTTGGGGGCAAAAACAATGGGCTCCCGCTTGCTGCTCCTTTTCATGGCCTTAATCCTCCTGGAATACTGGCCATCCCCTTACCCCTTCAGCCCGCCCGATACCCCTAACTTTTACCAGAAGTTGGCTCAGGAGCCAGGCCAATTTGCCATCCTCAACCTGCCGATGAATTGGGACCGGCCACGCTACCTCCTCTATCAAACTGTCCATGGCAAACCACTTGTTTCCGGATACATAAGCCGAGATGACCCCCGCACCTTGGTGGAAAGGATGCCAGTACTCCAGCATTTCCGCAATTTAGGGGAAGACATCATCAAGGTAGACCTGGCCGAAGTAACCCCCTCGGTCATGGCTTACTTAGGGGTAAAATACGTAGTTCTGGATTTCTATCAGATGCCGGGGGGGGAAGAAAGGGAAAAAACCGTAGCCTTGGCAATGGAAATGTTTGGAAAAAGCGAGCCAATCTACAAGGATGAGAGGCTTGTCGTCTACCGTGTCCCAACACCGGTGAAAGCGGTCCCTTTCCTCTTCCTTGGGGATGGTTGGGGAAAATTCAACGGTAGTTTCCGCTCCATCAGAGGGGAAGCAACCTTTTTCCTCCACGCTCCTGAACCCTCAACTGTACACGTGGCTATGGAGGTAAGCTCCCTTTCAGGGGGCTTATTGAAAGTTGGGGTTAGCTCTTTCCGGATTCGGCCTCAGGAGAAAGCTCTTATTTCATTCCCGGTGGAAGCCAAAGCTGGGGATAACGTTGTAGTGCTTGGATGGGAACCGGAACTGAAGGGCGAAGAGCTCCGAGTTTGGTCCATCAGGCTTTTGGGCCCTGCTCAACGGAGAGGAGCGATTGAGGCGATTGCTCATCAAAAGTGGGCCAGGCCGTAAACAGCCTGGCTGAAGGTGTGAATTCCCTTGGTATGTTTTCGGGGAAACAGGCTCCACAGGCACAAGGTCGGCGGAGGCTGATCACAGGCCAAAGGCTCAAAGAGGCTGATTTCAATCGGCATGAAAAGGGGCGCTTTAGCGCC
>CAZPWR010000195.1:0-2810 GCA_964590555.1 uncultured Anaerolineae bacterium
GCCTGGGAGCCCCGCACCTGGCACCGCTACCAGTATGCCTATGCCAGCCCGATTAGTTACTACGACCCGTATGGGATGCAGGTGCCGCTGCCAGTCACCCCGGTGCCTACGCCAGCTCCGCAGCCAGTGTCCCGGCCCTCCCCCACGCCGGACCTTTCACACGCACCGGCGCCTACAGGCGCAGGTGCTCCAGAATGCGTTCTGAATTTGTCAGGCTTTTTATCCCAACTGAACCGCGCCCGGAGGCTTTTGACTGGCCCGCTATTGGGTTGGGGTAATGTCCTTCACCATCTTCCTCTGATTTATTATCACGTTGCTTATCAATATAAAATTGACCCGAAATTGGTAATGGCAATTGTATATTACGAATCCAATGCGGCGGAGCGCATACTATGATCTCTTGAAGTTTCTTCTCACGGGCGAGGCCAGCATTGGGCTGGGGCAGGTTCGGGTGGATACAGCCCTCAAACTAGAAGAAGCCGGGCTGATCCGACCTGCAACACTTTCTCTCCCCTTTGGGGATGAATTCTCCCGGCGTCTACTTCTGGCTTTACGGTTGACTCAGGGAAGTGAAAACATTCGCTACATTGCTGCTAACCTGGCTGATATTCAGCAGGCCGTTGAGAAAAATGCGGCAGAATTGGATCTCTCTTCTAAAGAGAGGATCACTTTAACCATTGTAGGCTATAATGTTGGTCGTAAGGAAATCCTTCGTGCATTGGAAGAGGCCCGGAAAGGGGATCGAGAAGCCCTAGAAGATTATTTAGTCTGGCCTTACGCCCGGCAGGAGATTCTGCCTATTTATTCCGTGTTTCGGAGTTTTTTGCCATGAAAAAACTGCTTTTTATCATTCTTTTTTGTATCTTTGCAACATCATGTATAAGTTATGGATACTCTAAAAAGCTGCTGGAAGACTTCAGTATGAAACGATTACAGGATGGATACGAAGTGGCCTTAAAAGCAGCGCAGGATTGGAGCCAGGAAGCATATCTTGAATCTGTGTTCGGGATTTACCGGCTGGAAGGGGGCCAGTGGCATCTTCAGCGCGGGCATTATATTTTCGTGGATCGAACCCGAATGCAATATATAGGTGTTACATTAGATATAAAAAGAAGGCGTCTCATCGTGGAACCTCCAGGAAGGGTGGGAGGAAAAGGGGGCTTTGTCACCACCTCGCATTTTGACTTGGAAGGAAACCCTCTGGATGATAGATCTGCTCTTTCCGAAGCTTTAAGACTTTTACCAGCAGAATGTGAAGTTCAAGAAGCGACCATAATAGGATGTGGCTATATTGATCAGAGCTGGTGGGTGAAGTTCACGAATCCGCGTAAAGGTTTATTGTCTCCAATCTTTCTCCCTACCATTTTTGTGGACGCTATCACAGGAGAGGTCAAGCTCAGTTCAGGATGGAAAGAAGGAATTTGGTGCCGACCTTAAGATTTCATGAGGCTTCTCAAATTAAGTGCAGTGATTCTTTTAGCGGTTCTAATCCTGCTGGGGCAATATGGCTTCCACCTTGTCCCCGCTCCGCCTCCTCTAGACAGGGGAGAAAATGCCCTGTGGATAGGCGTAGAATGGGTGTAGACCATGCTTGCTGAAAACGAGTATCAAAAACTTGCCATACGATTACAGGCTAACCGAATTCGTTATCTGTTTGTTTATACCACGTGGTTCACGAAGAACGGGGAGCCCCGATATTGGATAGAGGAAAATGTGGCGCACTTTGCCAGTCAGGTCAAACGCTTCAATCCGGAGGCACGGGTGCTGGCCTGGGTGGGGATCCCCACCACCACACTGGGACGGGGCGAGGTAAACCTTGATGATCCAGTGGTGCGGGACAGAATTGCTGGCTGGTGCGCCAGGCTAATTACCTTGGGTGGTATTGACGGAGTCCATTTAAATGCGGAGCCGGTTCCAGATGGATCTGTGGGTTTTCTGCTTCTGCTGGACGCGGTCCGAAGGGCGATTAGGCCTCGCGCGATTTTATCTATAGCAGGAGAGGATCTTCTCCCTCAGCCCTTTGGGCTCCGACCCCCTTACATATCCCAAGTCAAGTGGGGTTTGAAATTCTATTACGAAGTCGCCCGACGAGTGGATCAAATTGTTTTGATGAGTTATGACAGCGGTTTACCCCTTGCCAGTCTGTATGGGATTTGGACGGCATGGCAAGCCTGCCAGGTGCTGAGGGCTGTCCAAGGCACTCAAGCAGGGGTATGGATCGGGATTCCTGCGCATCCGGAGTGGAGTTGGACACATGTACCATGGGCGGAGCGGGTGGAGAGTGGATTGTGGGGGCTGCGATGGGGAGTCGGAGGGCTCCCTCCTGAGACCCGAAGCGCCTTTCGCGGGGTCGCCTTGTATGCCGAATGGACGATGGATGGGGCAAAGTGGAAGGCATTTGAAAAGCTCTGGCTGAATGCAGGCGAATAGAAGAGAGCGTCTGGACAACCGCACGGTGATGACCGACACCTTAGGGGTGAGCCGCTGGGTCTACGACCTCCTGAACCGGGTGGTGGAGGTCACCGACAGCCTTGGCCGCCGCCTGGGGTATAGCTACGACCCCGCCGGCAACCGAATTGCCCTGACCTTGCCCGAGGGAGAAGTGATTTGGTGTGATTGTGTTTGTTTAAGGCATTACGTATTTTCAGAGAGTTCTGGTTGGAGGTGAAGCCCGATGAAACCTGTGAGCCCGCTTGTAGACTGGCAAGAAAATGAAGAGACCTTATATCAACGGAAGGAGCAAGAGGGTGTGTCCCAGTTTCGTCGGGCCTGTTTTTAATGCTGATTGAAATCAGCCTTTTGGGGCCTTC
>CAZPWR010000196.1:0-2165 GCA_964590555.1 uncultured Anaerolineae bacterium
ACGTTTATGCCACCGTCCGGGGCTTCGTGGAGGATACGGGTGCGCCGCATCATGAAGTCCTTCAAAGTGATAGCCATCTCGTGGCGGATGTCGTGAAGGATTTGGGCCTTTATGTACGGCAACCCAGGGACGATGGGCTCGGCCAAAGAAGGGTCCGCCTGAACGAGGCGAACCAGGTTTTCCAGCTCAGAGCCGTAGGAAAAGGCCAGGTAATCTATTTGCTCTCTGCTTAAGCCGGTTTCCTTTTCCCAGAGCGCAAAAGTTTTTTCGTCGGGCAAACTTTCTCCCCCTGGCAGCGGGGTTTGGGAAGTCCGGCATTTATCCTTAGGGAAGCGGGAGAACTCCTTGGCCAGCTTCTCTGCTGCTTTGTCCACCAAATCACAGGCCATCTTGCGGTAAGTGGTGAACTTGCCTCCAGCAATGCAGAGCATACCACCTGGCGTTTCAAAGATGCGGTGCTTGCGTGAGACCTCGTAAGGCGATGAGCCCCCTTTGAAGGCCAAAGGCCTGAGGGCGGCAAAAGTGCTTATCACATCTTCCGGCCTCAGTTCAACATGGGGCAAAGTATGGTTTACGGCCTCCAGAAGGTAGTCCACATCCTCAGCATCGGCGTATACGATATCGGGGTCCCCTTGGTAATCGGTATCAGTAGTGCCTATTATGGTAAACTGCCACCAAGGGATGAGGAAGACGAACCTTCCGTCCCTGGGTGAGGAAATGGTTATGGCGTTCTGGTTGCCTATCCTTTCCCTCCGCACTACCAAGTGTATCCCTTTAGTTAAGCGCAGCCCTTCGGTATAACTTGGCGAATCCATGGCCAGTATCTGGTCGGCCCAGGGGCCTGCCGCATTCACCACCAACTTGGCTTTGACCTCCAATTCCTTTCCAGTGAGGACATCGCGAGCGGCTACCCCTCGCACCTTCCCCTGGCTTTTGAGCAATCCGATGGCCTCCACGTAGTTTAGAGGCACAGCTCCGGCCCTGTAAGCAGCCTTGACAGTAGCCAGGGTTATTTGGCTATCGTTGCCCAGGCAATCGTAGAAGAAAGCGGCCCCTTTTAGGCCTGCTTTCTCCAGAGCTGGTTCTGCCTTCAAAGCCCCATCTGGGCCGAGCATTTGGTATCGCCCTACCCGGCGGGAAAGGGCCAAGAGGTCGTAAAGCCACATTCCCACCCGCAGTTCCAGAAGTCCCATCCCGCGGCCTTTGTAAACGGGGTACACAAAAGGCAATGGCCTTACCATGTGCGGAGCGATGCGACGCAGAAGCAAGAATCGCTCCTGGCAGGCTTCGTAAACCAAATCCACCTGGAAATAGCGTAGGTAGCGCAATCCGCCGTGGATGAGGCGAGAGGAGCGGGAGCTGGTGCCACTTCCGAAATCATCCTTTTCAATCAATGCGGTAGCGAATCCCCGCAGCGCTGCATCCCAAGCTATCCCTGCCCCCGTTATACCTCCGCCTATTACCACGATATCAAACTCTTCTCTACCTGCGCGCTCCAAATTATCCTGCCGCTCTCGGAATGAGAAATCCATTTTTCCCTCCTTTGGGCCTTCCCTTCTTCAAATTATACAAGCCTAAAAGGCCAATGCAAACTTCTTGATAGGTCTTTGCCTCTTAAGCGGCGAAGGTCAGTTAAGGTTTAGCATCTGGCCCAACCTCCGCCGGAATAATAGGCGATTTCCGAGCGGTCCAAATTTGAGGGGCAACCCACCGCAAATGGAAAAACCACAGCACACTTTTTCTTTTGCTTGCATTCTTATGGTAAAATTTAATTGGAGGTGAACCTATGGCTGTCATTCAGAAACGCATACGCTTGGCTGGCTCAAAAGGAAGCCGAGAAGAGGTAGCCATCTTTGATAGCGGTGCTACTTACTCATGCATTCAGCCCGAACTGGCCAAGATGCTTGGGACTGTGGAACCCCTGCCCGAACCAATGGATTTCAGTACCGCTGAGGAGGGAAGAACATTACGGGCAGAACAGGCGGTACGTCTCAACTTCTATTTGGAAGGCTACCGTTTCTCCGATGAATTTATGCTCATTCCAGGCCTATCTGAACCGGTGATAATCGGCGCAGCAACCTTGCAAAAATGGCGCCTTAAACTGGACTTTGAGGCCGACGAAGTAATCATAGACCCACGGGTTACCCATTTGCGCCTGCTCTAAT
>CAZPWR010000197.1:0-1809 GCA_964590555.1 uncultured Anaerolineae bacterium
CCCTCCCCTGTCTGCTTCCCCCGATGCGGTTGGCCCCGCCCTCTATCGTGGCGGGGGCTTGGCCCAGAGAGAATTTCCCGCCCGCCGCTTTAACTCCCATCCTATCCCCTACCGTTGCTCGCATTAGCCGGACGTCCTCTACCGTAGCGCCGCCTGGGCCAAAGCCGGTTGAGGTCTTCACGAAATCGGCACCGGCCTCCATAGCCAGCTGGCAGGCCATGGCTTTCTCTTCAGCTGTGAGGAGCGCAGTCTCCAAAATCACCTTTACCAAAGCTCCTGCCCCGTGGGCGACCTCCACCACTTTGGCAATGTCGTCCCGGACCAAGGCATAATCGCCGCTTTTCATGGCTCCGATGTTCATCACCATGTCAATTTCTTCGGCCCCCATGGCTATGACTTTTTCGGCTTCAAAGGCTTTCACTTCTGGGAGGGTAGCGCCCAAGGGGAATCCTACAACGCTGCAGACTTTAATCCCTGTCCCTTTGAGGACAGAGGTGGCCAGGGAGACATAGCTTGGGTTTACGCAGACAGCGTAGAATCCGTATCGGATTGCTTCTTGGCAAAGGGCTTCAACTTGGGCTTGCGTGGCTTCAGGCTTGAGTAGGGTGTGGTCAAAAAAGCGGGCCAGCTCCGAAGGCTTTAGCTTTAAGGTCATCTCCCTGCCTCCTTGGGAAGTAACGGGCTTAAGAAAGTGCTTTCCTTATACGATGGGATTATCCGCCAGCGGCTCGGGGGCCAATAGCAGAGCAAAGCTTTGCCCACTATGTAGCGTATAGGTAGCATACCCCAGTTGTGGGAATCGGAGGAGAAATTACGGTTATCACCCAAGACGAAGACTTCATCGGGGCCGACGGTGGCTGGCCCCCAGGAATAGCTGGCCTCGGCTACAGGGTATGGTTCGTATAGGGGTTGGCCGTTTATGTACACCTTCCCATTCTTTACTTCTACTGTTTCCCCAGGAAGGCCAATCACCCTTTTTATGAAGGTCCGCCGGAAATCCTTCGGGTAACGGAAGACCACCACATCCCCTCGCTGGGGAGGGTGGAAGTAGTAAGGGAGGCGGTTAACTATTATGTATTCGCCTTCGTAGAAGTTTGGCTCCATGCTTGAGCCGTAAACCTTGTAGTTTTCAATCCCTGTCCTCACCAGGAAGAAGAGGACCAGGGTCAATAGGATAGTGTCCACCAAGTCTCGGAAGAACCTCTCCGCTTTCCCCAATTCACTCCTCCGGAATCTCAAATGTTACGATT
Source organism: uncultured Anaerolineae bacterium (assembly GCA_964590555.1). GTDB lineage: Bacteria > Chloroflexota > Anaerolineae > SpSt-600 > SpSt-600 > SpSt-600. The sequence continues at coordinate 1,251 of CAZPWR010000197.1, forward strand.
TCTTTGCCCTGGAGCTTTTCCAGCACTTTCTCCACGATTAAATCTAAATGCCGCGAAGAGTGGACAAAGTCAAGGCGGTCGGCTGGAACTTTGAGGACGGGGCTAAGGGTGTAGCGTTCTATCCATTCTTCGTAGAGGGCGTTGAGTTTTTCCAAGTATTCCCTGGGGATTTTCTTCTCGTAATCTCGCCCTCGCATGGCTATGCGCTTTTCCAGGGTGGGGACTGAAGCCTGCAAGTAGATTACCAAGTCGGGGGGAGGGAGGACCGAGATTATGGCCTCGTAGAGTTGGCGGTAAGTTCGGTAGTCCCTTTCGTCCATCAGGCCTTCGCGGTAGAAGTTTTCGGCGAACACTTCGGCATCTTCGTAGATGGTGCGGTCTTGGATTACGGAGCCAGGCCTTTTGAGGAGTATGTTGTAGTAGTAGAGCTTGCGGGCCAGGAAGAATATTTCGGAGTGGAAGCACCAACGGGCCATATCTTTGTAGACGTCGGAAAGGTAAGGGTTCTCGTCAGCGGCCTCGCGGAATGGTCCCCCGCCGAGCTTTTCGCTCACAAGCC
>CAZPWR010000198.1:0-4415 GCA_964590555.1 uncultured Anaerolineae bacterium
TGATGGTGGACCCGACGGATGTGGAGGGGATGGCTCGGGCTATGGAGCGGGGTTGGAGGGAGGGAGTAGCGGAGGAAGTAACTGAGCGAGGGAAAGAGAGGGCTGCGAGTTTCTCATGGGAAAAGTGCGCTCAGGCTGTAATGCAAATCCTGGAGGGGTTATAAAAACAGTTGAACCAGGGGGATTAGGCCAGAAGCTCGGCCTAAGGCCTGGGGATCGGCTCTTGGCTGTGAATGGTCACCCGTTGCGGGATGTCATTGACTTCAATTTCTATACTGCCGAGGAAGAGCTGGAGATAGTGGTGGATAGAGGGGGTGAGACCTTCGTCATCCGGGCCATTAGGGGCTATGGCGAGGAATGGGGGGTAGAATTTGAGGAGCCAGTTTTTGACGGGATAAGGAGGTGCACGAACCGCTGCGAATTCTGCTTCGTCAACCAGCTTCCCCGTGGCCTCCGGCCCAGCCTTTACATAAAAGACGACGATTACCGCTATTCCTTCCTTTTCGGCAACTTCATAACCCTTACGAACCTTACGGAGGAGGATTGGGAGAGGTTAGCGGAGCAGCGCCTGAGCCCCCTTTACGTTTCCGTCCACAGCACCGATTTGGCTCTGCGGCGCGAGCTTCTGGGCAACCCCACAGCTCCGGATGTCCTTGAGCAAATCCGGCGTCTCGGCGATTTAGGGATAGTGGTGCATGCCCAGGTTGTCCTCATCCCTGGCCGGAACGATGGCCCTCACCTTGAGCGCACAATTGATGAGCTCTCATCCCTCTATCCAATTGTCCAATCCATTGCCGTTGTGCCCGTGGGGGTGACTAAATTCTGCCCTCCGGGGATTCGTCCTTACACCCCTCCGGAAGCGGAGGAAGTAGTCGCCTTGGTTCTGGAGCGCCAGAAGCGCTTTCGCCGTGCTCTGAAGAAGGGGCTGGTGTATTTGTCCGATGAATGGTATTTCTTGACCGGCCTCTCTTTTCCGCCAGCCAAGGAATACGATGGTTTCCCTCAGCTGGAGAATGGTGTTGGCCTTTCCAGGGTCTTCGTGGATGAGTGGGAGGAGCACAAGAATTCACTGCCCCGATTGAGCCTTAGAGGGGTAGCGGCGTGCGGAGTGATGCCTTTCCCCTTGGTAAAGCAAATCGCCGCTGAATTCAACGAGCTTACGGGTTCGCAGCTTGAGGTTTTGGCGATTGAGAACCGCCTTTTCGGCCCCACCGTTACCGTATCGGGCCTTTTGGCAGGGCAAGACGTTGTTGAAACTTTGCGAGGAAGGGCGTGGGAGGGCGTTGTGGTCATCCCCAGGGTTATGCTGGACTCTTCAGGGCGGCTGACCCTGGACGATTTCACGGTGGAGGGGATGGGAGAAAGCATAGGGGCCAAGATCCTGGTGGTTTCGCATTTCCACGAGCTTGCTGGCGAAATGTATAATCCTGCGGGTTCGCTATGAGGGCTAAGGAAAACGTAATTGCGGGCTCGCAAGTTGTTAGAAACTCGGCATTTGATGTAAAATTTGGAAGTAAGGGGTGGCGGAATGAGCAATTTTAAGGAAACTTTGCGAACTTACTTAGAGAATCTTGCCGAGTTACGCCAACGGGGAGCATCGCATGACACTATCCGTGACGTCTTTCTTCAGTTTCTACGGGCGGCTTTCCCGCGCTTAAGCTTTGCTGAACCTTTTGAACTGCAAAAGCATATCCCTGCCCTCAGGGTACGAGGTGGCTTCGCTGATGCCCTTTACGGCGATTTGATTTTTGAGTTTAAGCGCCAATTGAGTAATGCCGAAATAGCAGAAGGTATAGATGAACTGACGCGCTACTTGCTCAACCAGGAGCGTCCCGACCGCTTCTTTGGTATCTTAACCGATGGCGAAACGCTGGTGGTTTATGCCCTACGCGACGACAAACTGGCGAAAGTGGATGAACTTAAGTTGGATGCCGAAAGAGCCGACGAATGTCGCCTCTGGCTGGACTGTTACCTCTTCCATGAAAAGCACCTCGTGCCGACAGCGAATGATATCACTTTACGCTTCGGAGAACGTAGCCCGACCTTCTGGCACAGCCTTAGGTTATTACACAGCGCTTGGCAGAAAGCGGAAGGTGACCCATCAGCACAAACTAAATTTGCCGAATGGCAAAGTTTGCTTGCCATCGTCTACGGCAGCGCTATCGGCGATGAAAACCTCTTTTTGCGCCACACTTACCTTGCTCTTTTCGCCCGTGTTCTTGCTTTTGTGGCCTTGAAGCGAAGAGCACCAGACACAAGCGAATTGCCAGGGCTTGTCACAGGCGAAACTTTTGAACGCTTGGGATTGGATAACTTTATTACTGAGGACTTCTTTGCGTGGGCGAAAGACGACGCCGACATCAAAACTTTGCTCCATTCCCTTGCAACTCGCTTGGCGGCAACCTACGACCTTGACGCCATTAATGAAGACTTGCTTAAAGGGCTTTATCAGGAACTCGTTGACCCTGAAACCCGCCATGACCTTGGCGAATTCTATACCCCCAATTGGCTCGCAGAACTCACCTTGCGCAAAGCAGGTTTCCCTTCTTCCCAACCATTGCCATCACTTCTTGACCCTGCTTGTGGTTCAGGCACTTTCCTATTCATTGCTATCCGTTTGCTCCGGGAAGCGGGTTTTCAGGGTGCTGACCTGGTGGATTTTTGTGCTTCGCACTTGGCAGGTATGGACGTCCACCCATTGGCGGTCACTATCGCCCGCACCAACTTCGTTTTGGCCTTAGGCGACGATTTGCGTGCTTATGGCAAGCGCTTTTCCTTGCCCATTTACATGGCGGATAGCCTAAACCTGCCTAAAAATTTTGGACAATACAGCCAGAAGCAAGTCCTCACCGTTCCCGTTGACTTGGAGACCTTGGCGAAGAAAGCAGGTAAAAAGCTCACCCGAGGCGTCCCTCAAGAATTTTACCTTCCCGCCGAATTGGCGAAGCATCCTGATCGGCTCAATAATGCCATTGACGCTATGCTGGAATTTGCGGAACCACAAATTAGCGAAGCCGATGCTAAAGAAGGCTTTTCCGCTCGCCTGAGAGATTTGGGCATTTCTGAGGAATGGCTTTGGTTCGCCAACCTGCGGCTGATGCGTTGGCTTTTACAACCCCCTGCCACCGACACTGTTTGGCATTTTGTCCTTAAAAATGCCTACCGACCCGTTTTGCTTGCCTATCGCAAATTCGCCTTCGTCGTCGGCAACCCGCCTTGGCTCTCTTACCGTTACATCAAACGGCAGGACTATCAAAGGCGGATGCGGGAGTTGGTGCTGAACCAATACAAGTTGCTTTCAAGCAAAGATGAGCATTTATTCACACAAATGGAGTTAGCGACTCTCTTCTTCGCCTTCTGCGCTGAGCATTATCTTGCCGATGGTGGCACTTTGGCATTCGTCATGCCTCGCAGCATCTTGACAGGTGCAAAGCAACATGCCGAATTCCGAAAGCACTATGTTGCCACTGCCCAGTTACTCATTGATTGCGAACAAGTGACGCCGCTTTTCAATATCCCTGCCTGTGTCGTATTGTGGAGCAAGGGAAAGGAAACGCAAAGTGCGGAACTGCCTATCCGGATGCTGCGGTTAGAAGGCATACTGCCGAGCCACAATGCTTCTTTGGACCAAGCCCAGAAAACCCTTTCCTTCGTTGAAACGACTTTCACGCTACCGACAGCAATAGGACAAAGTCCGTATTTTGAGCAAGTCACGCAAGGCGCAACTATCGTGCCTCGTTGTCTTTGGTTTGTCCGACCCGTGGAAGCGTTGGTGATAGACCGAAGGCGACCGCAATTGGAAACAGACTCGCAAATTGAGCCACAAGCGAAAGCGCCTTGGAAGGGCATTCGGTTGCAAGGGAGCGTAGAAGCGGAATTTTTGTTCGCCACCCTCCTTTCCGATGACCTGCTTCCCTTCGGCTGGCGTCGCCTTTCCCTCGTCGTCCTGCCTCTCTCTGGCGGCAAACTCCTCTCCGCCGATGATGCCATCCGCAAAGGCAAAACTGGCTTAGCTGATTGGTTGAAAAAGGCAAATGCCATCTGGCAGAAGTATCGCAAATCACAGGAAGACTTGCTGGACTACCTCAATTGGCAGGGTAAACTAACTGCCCAATCGCCGACAGGCGTTTACAAGTTGGTTTACAACACCAGTGGGACGCATCTTTGCGCCTGCGTCGTGGACGCAAGGGATGTCAGCGGTTGGCGAGTTTACGACCTGCCCGTTCAAGGCTTTATTTCTCAGCACACAACTTATTGGTTTGAGACGACTGACGCTAATGAAGCCCACTACCTTTGCACCATCCTGAACGCTCCTTACGTGGACGAATTCATCAAGCCGTTCCAACCCAAAGGGGCATTCGGCGCACAAAAGGGAAAGGGCGAACGGCACATTTGCCGCCTACCCTTTGAAGTCC
>CAZPWR010000199.1:0-5232 GCA_964590555.1 uncultured Anaerolineae bacterium
TATGATGAAATCCAAATGTGGGGCCAAGTTGAAAGACCCAGAGCTGGCCTTAAGTGGCAGCAAGAAGCCGGAGACCACTGCCCAGCGGGCGGGGAGGTAAGAAGCGACGAGCTCTCGGAAAGCTTTAGGGGTTTTAATAGCTTGGAGCTGAGTCAACTGAATGTAAACCAAAGTTTCCACCCGGGAGGAGAAAGCCGAAGGCTCAACCCCAAGCCGTTCCTTTACAGTCAGCATCTTAACCTCCTTTGGCCTGAATTTGAGGGCATTATACAATCTTGTGGGCTCAAATGCAAATTAAACCCAATTTTTGCATTTGGATTTGGGCTACAGCGGGCTGAAAGCTTGCAGTGAATTAAGCGAAAGGCTCTTCCCTTCAATCATCGGAGGTCTAAGGTATAATGTTCGTAGTGAGAGGAAATCCGAAGAGGAGGGGGAAAGATGGACCGTGAAGCGGTGAGGGAGGTTTTCCTCCCACGTCGGAAAGATTGCCTGGAATACTTGAGGAAAAAGAGGTGGAAACCCTTATTGCGGTTCTAAGAAAATCTGGGCGGATGGCTACACCAGTAAAGGTGTTAGAAAGTATGAGTGTCGTGGGAGGTATTTTAACGATTTGACCGGGACAATTTTTCCCAATTGAGGAGATGGAGGCGAAGTCAACACTTCAGATTTCAGAGGAATTGGGCCGGGATTATGATTCTGTTTTAAGTTCACGAGCGGGCTTCTGAGCATGCCTGTGGGATTTCCTTGGAGGGGGTGGTGGAGGTAGACGAGGTGTATGTTCATGCTGGGGAGAAAGGGAAGAAAGAGGGGGCTGGCTGGAAGCGTGGGAGGGCGATAAGCCGCCGGTTCTGACAATCGTCAAAAGGGGGAAGAGCCGAAAGTACGATTTATCAAGGGATTGCGGAGAAGATAGAGGGAGTGAAGGAACACTGGGTAGTGCATCATAGCCAGGGGGAATGGGCAAAAGGAGAGGTTCATGTGAATGGATGTGAGAACCGGAATGGGTTTTTGCGAACATTTTTAATGAAGCATCGTGGTGTTTACAAGGCTACCTGGACTTTTTGAGCCTCTTGCTCAATGAGAGGGGAAGATGGTTCGCCCTTCTCTTCTCCGATTACTTAAGGACATGAGCCAAAGTAAATGCAAAAATCCTCAAAGGTAAGCCAGTGAAGGCGAATTACTGCCCTCACACAATCTCCAAAGGAGCGTCTTTGCTTTTCCATGCCGCCCCCTCCCAAAAATCCAGCGGAAAAGCTCAAAATGATTATAGCATCAGCATTTAAAGGCGGCAAGGCTTTGACAGGCATGGGAAGATGTTATATACTTCTTCCGGTTTCAATCCGCTGCGGAGGATAGGGCGATGAAAGTGGTTATCCCGCTGGCAGGGCTTGGAACACGCCTCAGGCCGCATACCCATACCCGCCCTAAACCCCTGGTTGTGGTGGCCGGAAAGCCAATCATAGGCCACATATTGGATCAGTTCTCAGGCCTTGAGGTGGAAGAGTATGTGTTCATCGTAGGGCACCTTGGGGATAAAATCCGAGAGTACATTGAGTCCGCCCATCGCTTGCCCAAAACCAGTTACTTTGAGCAGAAAGAACTTAAGGGGCAATCTCATGCACTTTGGTTGGCCAGAGAACGCCTCCACGGCCCCATCCTTATCACCTACTCCGATACTATCGCCGAGGCGGACCTCTCTGGGCTTGAGGAGTTGGAGGCCGATGGGGTGTTCTTCGTGAAGGAGGTTGAGGACCCAAGGCGATTCGGAGTGGCTGAGGTTAAGGATGGATTCGTGACCAGGATTATAGAAAAGCCACCCACCAAGGAAAACAGGCTGGCAGTAATCGGCCTATACTATATAAAAGATGCCGATTGGCTTGTAAGGTGCATTGAGGAGCAGATGGCACGCAATATCCAGCTCAAAGGGGAATTCTACTTGGCCGATGCCCTCCAAATCATGATAGACCAGGGGGCCCGCTTCATCACTCGGCCGGTGAAGGTTTGGAAGGACTGCGGCAAGCCCGAAACTTTGCTTGATACCAACCGCTACCTCTTGGAGAAGTTGGGAAGCAGTTACCCTGAACAACAGGATTCAATAATAATCCCGCCCGTCTACATCGCTCCCTCCGCCCGAATAACCCGCTCAATCATCGGCCCTTATGTATCCATAGCCGAAAGGGTGGTGGTGGAAGAATCCATAATCCGGGATTCCATAATCAACGAAGGGGCCTGTATAGAGAGAGCGGTCCTGGCTTTCTCCCTCATAGGCTCCGAGGTCACTTACCAGGGGGCTTACCAACAGCTAAACGTAGGCGATTCCTCTCAGGTGAACGTAGGGACATTTGAGCTGGAAAGCCTGTAAGGTGGAGTGCATTTCAAGTTACAAATACCCTCAGGAACCCAAGGCCTTTTCCGTGGGGGATAAGAGGTATGAAGTGGAAGAGGTGGAGGGGGCTTTCTTAACTCCCGAAGGGCCCCTTTTTCGGGTCAGGGCTTGCGGCAGACGTTTTTCGCTTCTTTACTGGGAGGAATCCGATGAGTGGCTTGTTAAGGAAATTTAGACCGATAGTCCTAATTTTCTCGGTCATATCGTGCGTTAGAGGGACGCCAGAGCCTTCGCTTTGGAAGGGGGTAACGCCCATTGGGGAAATTTTGAGGGACCCCAAGGCCTGGGAAGGCAAGAGCGTCAAGCTACTGGCTTATTATCGCTGGTTTGACATCTTCGGGGAAGCAGGTAGCGGCCCACCCGTTACCAGAAGCGATGTCGCCTTCGCTGACATTACCGGCGCTATATACGCAACCCGCTGGGAAAATCCCGGCCTCTCCCCACAAGATACCGATAGGCTACTGCTTTTAGAGGCTGAGGTGAAGGTCAACCCAGAAGGCATTCCTTACCTTGAGGTAAAGAAAACCCGCCAAGTTGAAGGCTTGCCGAAAGGAGTGGTCTTGAGGGTCCGGCTTACGGGAGGAATAGCCGGGTTTAACCAGGAACTTCTTTTAACCGAAGACGGCACTGCCCTGTCCCTGGACCGCAAGCTCAACCGCCACGCTCGCACTAAGGTGGAGGCAAACGCAGTGGCAGAGGCTTTGCGGCAAATCCGCCCACTCCTGGGCCAAGAGTTAGGTAAGCCGATACCTGATGGCTTCACTTACACAATCTACGCTTGGGAAGGGGATAAAGTCCGCACCCTAATCCTGCATGCGGAGATCGCTCCGGAGAGCGTGAAACCCTTGCTTGGGTTCCTGAATGAGCTGCTTTTGCGAACATTCCAGCAAGGAGGATGAGCCATGAGGGAATTCACGGCCAAGCGCATAAGGGAGATACCTCCTTCAGGAATCAGGCGGTTCTTTGACATAGCTGCTACTATGAAAGATGTCATTTCCCTGGGAATAGGGGAACCTGATTTCGTGACTCCGGAGCCTATCATTGAGGCCGGGATAGCTTCCCTGCGTCGGGGCGAGACCCACTACACTTCCAATTCCGGAATCCTTGAATTGCGACAGGCCCTATCACAGCATTTGGAGAAGCTTTACGGGGTAAGCTATGACCCCGAGACCGAAATTTTGATAACGGTCGGGGTATCGGAGGCGCTACACATTTCCCTGTTGGCTACAGTTGAGCCAGGGGAAGAGGTAATCGTGGTGGAGCCGTGCTTCGTGGCTTACAAGCCGGCGGTAATCTTCGCCGGCGGAGTGCCAGTAGTGGTATCGGCAAGGCTTGAGGATAATTTTGAGGTTTCGGCTTCCCAGATTGAGGAAAAGGTTACACCACGCACTAAAGCCATCCTCTTGGGTTACCCCAATAACCCGACGGGCGCGGTCATGAGCCGGGAGAAATTGGCCGAAATCGCTGCCCTGGCGGAAAAATACGACCTCTTGGTAATCTCCGATGAGATTTATGACCGCTTAGTCTACGGGGTTGAGCACACTTGCTTTGCTTCCCTGCCGGGGATGAAGGAGAGGACAGTGCTCCTTGGGGGCTTTTCCAAATCCTACGCCATGACCGGGTGGCGCATAGGCTACGTCTGTGCCCCGGCGGGCATCATGACTCAAATACGCAAGATTCACCAGTATGCCATAATGTGTGCTCCTACGACTGCCCAGATGGCGGCCCTTGAGGCACTTCGCTGCGGCGAAGAATACGTGCAGCAGATGGTGGCGGAGTACGACCGGCGCCGCCGCTTGATTGTCAAAGGGCTTAACGATATTGGGCTTGAGTGCTTTGAGCCAAAGGGGGCTTTCTACGCCTTCCCATCCATAAAGTCCACTGGCTTGAGCTCGGAAGAATTCTCGGAAAGGCTCCTTTACGAAGAGAAAGTGGCTGTAGTGCCAGGGAATGCTTTCGGGGAATGCGGTGAGGGGTTTGTCCGCTGTTCCTACGCTACTGCCTACGAGAAGATTGAGGAGGCACTGGAGAGAATTGAGCGGTTCGTCAAGAGAATTCGGGGGTAGATGAAGGTTTATTTCACCTTCCTCGGTTGCAAGGCCAATAGGAGCGAGCAGGAGGCCTGGGAGCGAGAAATCGTGGCCTTAGGCCATAAGCTTGCTTCTTCCCCTCAAGAAGCCGATTTCATCGTGGTCAACACCTGCACTGTGACCGGGGCTGCCTCCCACAAATCCCGCCAGCTCATAAGGAGAATGCACCGCCTGAACCCCAGGGCTAAAATAGTGGTCACAGGCTGTTACGCCGAAATCGCTCCAGAAGAAGCCTCTTCCATTGAAGGGGTCAGCTTGGTGGTCAAGAACGCCGAGAAGGACTTCCTCCCCCAAATATTGGCCGGGGCAAGAGCCCCTCATGCCCCTCCTCTGCCCCCATCCCCAGGCGCCACCAGGGCTTTCGTCAAGGTCCAGGATGGGTGCAATAACTTCTGCACTTACTGCATCATCCGCGTGGCGAGGGGAAGGGAAAGGAGCCGACCCATCCCAGACATTGTGGAAGAAGTCCGAAAGTTGGCCGAGGTCGGTTACCAGGAGGTGGTTCTAACTGGAATCCACCTTGGAGGTTACGGCCGCGACCTCGGGGTTGACTTGGTAAGCCTTGTGAAAGCATTGCTCAATGAGACCCCAATCCGACGGCTGAGGCTTTCTTCCATAGAGCCTTGGGATATACCCCCCAACTTCTTCTCCCTATGGCAGGACCCGAGGCTCTGCCGGCACTTGCATTTGCCCTTACAGAGCGGGTGCGATGAGACCTTGAGGAGGATGGGGCGACGCTACACGTCAGCTCAGTAC
>CAZPWR010000200.1:0-9737 GCA_964590555.1 uncultured Anaerolineae bacterium
GGATTGCAAATATATAAGCTCTTGCCCAAGACAAACTGCAAAGAATGCGGCTTCCCAACCTGCCTTGCCTTTGCCATGAAACTGGCCGCTAAGCAAGCCGAACTCTCTCAATGCCCTTACGTTTCAGAAGAGGCCAAGCAAGCCTTGGCTGAAGCCTCGGCTCCTCCTATCCGCTTAGTGACCATCGGCGTGGGCGATAAGAAAATAGAAGTTGGAAACGAAATAGTCCTCTTCCGCCATGAAAAGACTTTCTACCATCCTCCAGGCATTTTCATCAAAATTAAAGACACCCAGCCCTTGGAAGAAGCAAAAAAGCTTGCCCAAGATGTTATAAACTACTCGGTGGAAAGGGTTGGGAGAGTCTTTTCCCCGGACGGTTTGGCTATTGAGAACGCTTCTGGCGACCCAGCCAAGTTTGCAGCGTGTGTAGAAGCTGTCCGTTCCGTTGCCCCGGACCACCCATTTGTGCTCATTTCTGAAAATCCCGAAGCTATGAAGGCGGCCATAGAAAAAGAAGGAGGCAAGAACCCCCTGCTTTACGCTGCCACCCCTCAGAACTGGCAAGAGATGGCCCAGCTGGCCAAGGAGAAAAACTTCCCATTGGCTGTAAGGGCCGATGGTGACCTTTCCGCCCTGGCCAATTTAACAGAGCAAATCCGGGAAGCAGGGGTTGAGGATTTGGTCCTTGACCCTGGAAAGGATGACCCGGCTGGGAGCCTTGCCGTTATGACCCAGATAAGGCGCTTGGCCCTCAAGCAGAACTTCCGCCCCTTAGGTTATCCCATGATAACCATGCCTGGGAGAGGGGCTAAGTCCCTGGAAGAAGAAGTCCTCTTGGCTGCCCAGCACATCGCCAAATACGGAGGAGTAATAGTCTTGGAGCACTTTGACCCCGCCGTCCTCTACTCACTCTTCACACTCCGCCTCAACATCTACACTGACCCACAGAAGCCGATCCAGGTAAGCCCTGGTGTCTACGAAATTGGGAAGCCAGGGCCTGACTCGCCTCTCCTGGTTACCACCAACTTCTCCCTCACCTATTTCAGTGTCTCAGGCGAAACCTCAGCCAGCGGCATACCTTCTTGGCTTTTGGTTTGCGACACTGAGGGAATGAGCGTCCTTACCGCCTGGGCCGCCGGTAAGTTTGATGCTGAGAAGATTGCCAAATCGGTCAAGCAGTATTCGGTTGAGGAAAAAATCAAACACCGCAAAATCATAATTCCGGGGCACGTAGCCGTTATATCGGGCGAGCTTGAGGATGAACTTCCGGGCTGGGAAGTAATGGTAGGGCCGAGGGAAGCGATTGATATCCCCAATTTCCTGAAAGCTTTCTGGAGCGCTAACTGAGCTATGCCTCCCCTCCTGAACTTCGTAACCCCGGCCCTCACTTTGAAATATTTCTCTTTGTGCTTTTTAGCCATAACGGGCGCATTGCAAATAGTGGCGGGGAAGAGGGGAATTGAAGGGCTATCCCTTTTCCCCGCTTCTTTCCATTTTTGGCAGCTCTTCCTGGGCCTTATCCTTATCGCTGGCTCATTCGCCCTTTTCTTCGCCATAACCCCCGAGGTTTTCACTCCTGGGCTGGCTGGCTCGGAACTAATCATCCTCTTCGGATGCGGAGGCATTGCATCCTTGCTATTTACCCTGGCCATCGCTGAGGTAAGGGGGAGGAACTCCTTCTCCCCAACTGTCCCGGATGCCGAGGAGGAATTGCCGGGGGGGAAAGTAGCCCTTTTCGGCGGGAACCCTGGGGAAAGTTTGGATTTTTGCCTGATACCAGACCCTTGGGAACCATTCTCCCTGGACTCATTGGCCCGTCGCCTCGCCGATTCAGGTTACAAAGCAGCAGTCTTGCACTGGCCCTCAATCCCCGATTACGAAGCAGCCTTAGGGTTCCCAGCCCTGGCCCTGGAAAAATACAAGGCCAGAACCCTAATAGGCTACAGGGCTGGAGGAAACATAGCCCTGCGCTTAGCTTTGGGCAGCGGGGTTAAAGCCATAGCCATCGCCCCTTTTACCAAAGCCGAAGAAGCCGAACCCGGGCTTAGCTGGCTTGAAGAAAGCGGTATCCTTACAGCTTGGAAGCGCCTTCGAGGACGCAAAAAGCTCATTGAAGAGTTGCTCCCGTTGCAAACGCCTCCAGATTCCATTATAATTTCCCCTGAGCAAGGAATAAAGCCCTGGCGCATGCTCCTGGATGAGGGAACTATCCGCAGTGTGGCGGGCAAAATCCTAAGGGAAGGAACTGGGGATAAAGGGCTTTCCCCAAGGTGAGCGGGGATTGGCCCCAAAACTTTGCCGGGAGTTCACGCATGGATTATGCTCTTTTCAGAGCCATAAATAACCTGGCCGGCCATTGGCCCTGGCTTGATGGCTTAATGCGCCTTTTAGTGAACGAATACTTCGTCCCTACCTCAATGGCCCTCCTGCTGGTAATCATGTGGTTCTGGGGGAGGGACGAAAAAGAGAGGGCCTACTACCAACGGACTGTAATCTTGGCGGCCCTCTCCCTTATCACTGCCAACATCGTATTAAAAGGCATAAACCTCCTCTACTTTCGCCCTCGCCCCTTTGACACACACCAGGTAAACCTCCTCTTCTACAAGCCTTGGGATTCCTCCTTCCCAAGCAATCCCGCTACTACCGGCTTCTCCATAGCTGTGGCTGTAGCCCTTCAGGAACCGATATGGGGCATCCCTTTCCTCGTCTTGGCCTTCCTCTTTGGCTTCTCCCGCATCTTCTGCGGGGTCCATTACCCTTCCGATGTCTTAGCCGGAGCATTGCTGGGGACCTTAACCGCCTGGCTTTATTTCAAATTCTCTTACAAATTGGATAAACCCATAGCTTTCGTCCGGTGCTGGCTTAAGAAATTTTGCTTAGCTTGAGGGGTAAAGATGCTAAAGGTGCACATCAAGCCTCAAGACATAACCGTTGAAGTGGAAAAGGGGCTCACCATTGCTGATGCATTGGAGATAGCTGGGGTAAAAATCTTGCTTCCTTGCGGAGGGCAAGGGAGGTGCGGACGCTGTAAAGTGGTAGTGGAGAAAGGCGAAGTTAGGCATCGCTCCCTTGCACGCCTCTCCCCTACAGAGCTAAAGCAAGGTTACGCCTTAGCTTGCCAAACTTTGATTGAAAGCGATGTGGTGGTCTTCGTTCCGCCTCAGGAGGAACTAATAAAGCGCCGCTTACCAACGGAGAAAGTTGCTGAACGCATCGCCCTGCCCTTCCCATGCGATACTGTATCCAACCCCTACATAAAAGCTTTTTACTTGGAGATAACTCCGCCAAGCTTGGCCGATAACACCACCGATTTTGAAAGGCTCAAGCGGGAGCTTTCCCTTCAGTACCACCTTCAGGAACTGATAGCCGACCTTCCAGTCCTCAAGAAGCTGGCCCGAGTCCTCAGGGAAGCCGATTGGAAAGTAACGGCGGTAGTAGAAATGCACAACTGGGCCCGCAAGGAGCCCCCTCGCCTCATTGACCTCAAGCCTGGCGATACCACCAGAAGACTTTACGGCATAGCAGTGGATATCGGCACAACCTCGGTGGTAGTTTACCTTGTGGACTTGAATACTGCCCAAGTGGTGGACATAGCCGCCGAATACAACAGGCAAATTTCTTGCGGTGAAGACATCATCTCCCGCATAGTCTATGCCCGAAAGCCCGGAGGACTTGAACACCTCCAGCGCCTGGTGGTCCAAACCATAAACGAACTCATAGCCCAGATATGCCAGAGGCAGAACATAAACCCCGATGAGATTTACATGATGACAGCAGCCGGAAACACCACCATGATCCACCTATTCCTGGGACTATGGCCCGAACCAATACGCCTTGAGCCTTACATCCCCACCATAAGGCATCCTCTGCCGGTCAAAGCCTCCGAGATTGGAGTTGATATAAACCCTGAAGCTACTATAGATTGCCTGCCAGGGGTCGGAAGCTACGTGGGAGCTGATATAACCGCCGGAGTCCTCAGCTCTGGCACCTTTTCCACTGAAAAGTTGACCTTGTTCATGGACATTGGCACCAACGGGGAAATGGTCCTTGGGAACTTTGACTGGCTCATCTCCTGCGCCTGCTCTGCAGGGCCAGCCTTTGAAGGAGCAGGGGTTGAATCGGGGATGAGGGCAACTGCTGGGGCTATTGAAGAGGTTTGGATAAATGCCAAGAACTACGAGGCTACATGGCGAACCATAGGTGACCTCCCGCCTGAGGGTCTCTGCGGCTCAGGTATAATCTCCCTCCTGGCCGAAATGTTCGTAACAGGGGTCATGGACAAAGGCGGGCGAATAAACCTCTCCTTGCCCACCAAGAGGGTAAGGGTAGGCCCTCATGGCCCCGAATACGTTGTGGCCTGGAAGGAGGAAACACGCCACAGGGAAAAGGATATAGTCATAACCGAAGTAGACATCTCCAACCTCCTCAGGGCTAAGGCTGCAATCTACGCCGGCTTCCGAACCCTGGCCAGAGCCGTAGGAGTTCAGATAGCTGATGTGGAGCAAGTCTTAATAGGCGGAGCTTTCGGGAAATACCTCAACGTGGAGAAAGCCATACAAATAGGCCTTCTTCCGGACATGCCCTGGGACCGCTTCAAGTTCCTGGGCAATACATCGGCCCTCGGAGCTTACATATGCCTTGTCTGCCCCGACATGCGTAGAAAAGTTGTGGAAATCGCCGAGAAGATGACCTACCTTGAGCTTTCAGCCGATAACACCTTTACCGAAGAGTTCACCTCGGCCCTCTTCTTCCCCCATACCGATTTAGAAGCTTTCCCCTCAGTAAAAAGGCTCCTTAAAAGCATCAGAACTTCTTAGGAGTAGGAGTTACGCAGTTGAGATGAGTTTGTCTTCACCAAAATAGTTTCTGTGTGCTATGACTATAGTAACAAGGGTGATAAATCATGCCAACAGTTTGCTTAAAGTTCCACTTCAAAGAAAACTCAAAAGTTAAAACCCTTATGGATGCTTGTGCTTCTATCCAGCGTCAAGCCGTTGAATTCGCCATTGATAACAACAAAACTGCCACTTTCACTATCATAAAAGCCTTATACCCATCCATCAAATCCCAATTCCCTAACCTTCACTCCCAATGGTTTCAATCCGCTGTCCGTTCAGGTGCTGCCGTCGTCCACTCTTTCAAAAACCGAAAGAGAAAGAGAGAAAGGACAGGGGAAAAGGGACAAAGGAATACGAATTTGGAAAAGCCAAAAATCAAGAGACCTTTCGTTTATGTCAGCAAGCAAATTTTAAATGTTGATTTTGACGGAAAGAAGTTAACCTTGACCTTCCCTGTCCATCCTTACGACAAAGAGCCTATCACTCTTGTCTTCCGACCTCATCACAAGTATTGCAGGCTTCTTTATGATTGGAAAGAGGGAAGGGCAAAGATGGGAGAACCAACTTTGACCTATAACTCCATCTCAATCCCTCTTAAGTTTCCTAAAGTTGAGCCATATAAGCCAAAGACGGTCATAGCAGTTGACAGCAATGAGATGAATTTAACGGTTTATGATGCGGTTTCTAAAGAGTTGAGAGAAATAGACACAAGTTATGCCGCAAGGATAAGTAGAGAACATGAAAGGAGAGTTAGGAAGGGGACGAAGGGAAAGCAAAATCCGAAGGCCAAAAGGAAGGTTGCATCAAAGCATGGAAGGATGAGGAAAGAGAAGGTCAAAAACTTTTGGCATCATGTTGCTTTGATGCTAATTGCTTGGGCTATGGCTACTAAGGCTGCTATCGTCCTTGAGGACTTGAAATGGTTAAAAGGGATGATAGCTAAGAATGTGAATTCTCGTCGGATGAGGCAAAGGCTTTTGAACTTTTGGAGTGTGATGACTTTTCATCGGATACTTGCTTTGAAGGCAGCATTTTATGGAGTTCCATTGGTTTTCGTTGAGGCCAAAAACACCTCAAGGACATGCCCGGTATGCGGCAGGATAAATGAAAGGCTAAGGGGGCATGTCTTTGAGTGCCCTTGTGGGCTGAAGAAGGGAAAGCATGAAGTTGCGGCGATAAACATAGCCTGCAAGGGCATGGAAATCCTCGGCGTCGCACTGCCGAGGCAGGGGTTAGTGGGTGACCCTTGTTGCCTGTCCTCTGGCTTTGGGTTAAAAGCTCAAGGTCACGACAGGAATACACAGGCAAATGCGTAAATCCTAAGGAGGACAACGCCGCAATGGATTTGGTAATCAAAGAGGGAGTGGTGGTTACAGCTTCCGAAACCATTGAGGCCGACGTTGGCATAGAAGGCGGGAAAATCGTAGCCGTAGGCAAGGGACTTGATGCCCCGGTGAAAATTAAAGCCCAGGGGTGTTACATCTTCCCCGGCTTCATTGATGTCCACGTCCACCTTCAGATGCCCGTTGGCGATGTGGTCTCTGCCGACGATTTCTACACTGGGACTGTGGCCGCAGCTTGCGGGGGAACCACCACTGTCTTGGATTTTGCTGAAGCCCATGGCTCTCAATCCCTATCCCAAGCCGTAGAGGAGCGCCGCCGCCAAGCCGATGGGCAAGTGGTCGTAGATTACAGCTTGCACCTGACCGGCAACCGGGCTGATGGTGAATTCCTCCAGGAAATTGCCGAACTGGCCGAAAAGGGCTATACTTCCCTCAAAATCTACACCACTTACCCAAACCTAATGGTGGATGATGGGCAAATCCTTAAGCTACTGGAAACCTGCCGAGAAGCAGGGGTGCTGCCAATAGTCCACGCCGAAAACCACCACATAATTGAACACATGAAGGAGCGCCTCCTAAGGGAAGGCAAAACCTCCCCCCGTTACCACCCGATTAGTCGCCCTTGCCTGGCCGAGGCAGAGGCAGCGCAAAGGGTTCTGGCCCTCTCGGCCTTAACCCGCACGCCGGTCTACTTCGTCCACTTAAGCTGCGCTGAAACTTTGGAAGCCGTGAGGTTAGCCCGGAGCCGAGGCCAAGAAGTTTATGCCGAAGTCACCCCCCACCACTTGCTCCTCTCCGATGAGGAATACTTGCGGCCAGACCCGGAAGCAGCCATGTTTGTCCTCTCACCTCCATTGAGAGATAAAAGCCACCACAGGCCCCTCTGGGAAGCCTTAGCCAGGGGTGAAATCCAGGCGGTAGCCACGGACCATTGCCCCTGGACCAAAGCCCAGAGGGAGCGAGGGTTGGGCAATTTCACCTTAATCCCCAATGGGGCGCCTGGGGTAGAGACCAGAATCCCTCTCCTTTTCACCTTTGGCGTAAGAGAGGGCAAGCTCTCATTGAACCGTTTTGTAGAAGTTTGCTCCACAATGCCTGCCAAACTTTTCGGCCTATACCCTCGGAAGGGCACAATCGCCCCAGGGGCTGATGCCGATTTGGTCGTATTTGACCCTGAGGAAGAGGTGAACTTATCCTGGCAAACCTTGCACCACCAAGTTGACCATTGCCCATACGAAGGGTGGAAAGTTAGAGGTTACCCCAGGCTTGTCCTTTCACGAGGGGAAGTAATTGTTGAAGAAGGTAAGTTCCTCGGGCAGAAGGGCCGAGGGCTATTTATCCCAAGGCAAAAATTTCCAATCGGGGTAGTTTAATGCGTTACCTTATCATTTCCGACATCCATTCAAATCTGGAGGCTTTAGAAGCCGTCCTTAAAGATGCCGAAGGCCGCTACGAGGCAGTGCTTTGCCTTGGCGATATAGTTGGTTATGGGCCAGCCCCAAACGAGTGCATAGAACGCGTAAGGGGATTGCCTTCTCTCTCTTGCGTTGCGGGGAACCACGATTGGGCTGCTATAAGCAAAATCGGAATTGAAGATTTTAACCCCGATGCCAGAGCAGCCACCATTTGGACTCAGAAAACTCTAACCCCCATTTCCTCCGCTTACCTCCGCAGCCTCCCTGAGAAAATCGTTTTAGAAGAGAAGATTACCATCGTGCACGGAAGCCCTCGCTACCCGATATGGGAGTACATCCTTTCAACTCTAACGGCTTTGGAAAATTTCGGCCACTTTGAAACCCCATGGTGCCTTGTGGGCCACAGCCATGTCCCCGTGATTTTCGCCTTCAACGAAAACAAGCCCAATTTCTGCGATGCCTTCGTGCCACCGGAAAATGAGCCTGTTTTCTTGGACCCAGATTTTCGGTTCATAATAAACCCTGGCAGCGTCGGACAGCCAAGGGACGGAGACCCAAGGGCAAGTTATGCCATTTTGGATTCGGAAAAGGGTGTAGTAGAGTTAAGGAGGGTTGTTTACCCAGTGGATAAAACTCAGGCGATGATGGAAAAAGTCGGCCTTCCTCCCCGCCTAATTGCCAGGCTTTCATTCGGCTGGTGAGGTAAACATGAAGATAAGCAAACTGTTCGGCCGCACTTTGAGGCAGGTAGAGGAAAGGAGGACTTCAGGCCTGAGGCTCCTTGTCAGAGCAGGCTTTTTGCGCTTGGAACCCGCTTCCCTCCTCCCCCTTGGCTCATTGGTATTGGACAGGCTCAGAACCCTTTGGGGGAAAGTGGCGGGGCCCGATGCCCAAAGGCTCTATTTACCATACAGCGAGGCTTTATCTCCTGAAGAGCACGCCTTAAGGCTTGCCTCCAGGGAAATCGCATCCTACCGGGAGTTGCCATTGCGCTTGGAACTGGAAGCTGAAATCGGCAAGGGTTCACCTTTCTATCTCCCAGAAGGCAGGGCTTTCCTGCTACTCAGCTTTTTGCCTGATGAGGAAATGGCCCATAAGGAAATTAGCCAGCTTCAGGAAAGGATGGAAGAGCTTTTGCGGGCTTGCAAGCTTCAGTCCATACCACCGGCCATCGGAAAAGGATGGGATTGGATTGTGCCGGAGCCTGAAGGAGAAGAAGAGCTCGTGGTCTGCCCAAACTGCGGATATTCTGCCCCGCCGGCATGGGCTCAAGTCCACAGAGAACCCCTCCCCCCGGAAGAACCAGAGCCCATGAGGGAAGTCGCAACCCCTGGCTGCACCACGATAGAATCCTTGGCTTCTTTCCTGGGGGTTCCAAAAAGCAAGACAGCCAAAGCCGTCTTTTACACCAGCGAGGATGGGGGGATTGTTTTCGCTGTAATCAGGGGGGATATGGATGTAAGCGAACCGAAGCTTTCAAGCGCAATGGGTTGGGTTAAGCTCAGGCCATCTACCGAAGGGGAATTGCTCTTTGCGGGGATAGTCCCTGGCTATGCTTCCCCGATAAGGGTCAAGGGAGTAAAGGTGGCGGTTGATATCTCTTTACGGACTGGGCAAAACTTTGTGGCTGGAGCCAATCGGGAAGGATACCACTTGATGGGGGTCAATTACCCCAGGGATTTTCAGGCCGATTTTGAAGGCGACTTAGCCCTGGCTAAAGCTGGGGCCCAGTGCCCTTTCTGCCAGGCAACTTTTGAAAGGGCAAACGGATTTTTAGTCGCCTCGCTCCGCATAGCTGACCCCGAAAGCTCTTCTGCCCGAGGCCTCTCCTTCAATACCCCCGCGAAGAAGAAGGCCAACCCCTGGGTTGTCCTTTTGGCCCTTTACCCTTACAGGCTAATGGAAGCGGTGGCCCAGCTCAACCGCGATGAGAAAGGCCTCCTTTGGCCTGAGGCCTTGGCCCCATTTCCCATCCACCTTATAGCTCTGGGAGAAGAAGGCTTGGTTGAAGGGGAAAAGCTCTATTCCCAGCTAAAAGGCCAAGGGATTGAAGTCCTCTTTGATGACCGAGACGAGAGCCCAGGGGTCAAGTTTACCGATGCTGACCTCATAGGCCTCCCTTGGAGAGTGGTTGTGAGCAA
>CAZPWR010000201.1:0-3608 GCA_964590555.1 uncultured Anaerolineae bacterium
GGCGATTCGCTCCAAATTGGCCCTAATGGCAAAAGCCATGCCTTCCAAGATGGCTCTGCACAAGGCAGGCCTTGGGGCTTCCCTAAGGAAATGGGAGGTGCTAATAGCTCCGGCGGGGAAAGCCATGGCCTTAGCGTTGAAAATCTGCACTCCGAAGGCGGAAATCGCTCCTCCAGAACCTGGCTTTGCTTGTTTTGCTTCAGCTATGAAACGGGCAACGGGTTGGGGGGAATCGGGAAAGAGCAGTTTGGCGAACCATTCCAAGGCCTCGCCTAATGGGCCTGCTCCGCTTTCCACCACCCAACGTCCGGGAAAGGTGTGGAGGCCGGTCCAAAGCCGGCCTTCCGGTTCCAATACCGGCTGCTCAGCTACACCCTGAAGCGGGGCTGTGGTCCCAGAAACGATGGCTACCTCCCCATGGCGCAGCATTCCCAGCGCCAGCAAGGCACATTGGGTATCTGCTCCCCCGACGGCCACGGGTGTGCCAGGGACAAGGCCCAGAGCTTCGGCTGCAGGCTGAGTTAACCGGCCCAGAATGGTGCCAGAAGGAATGATGGGCGGAAGCAGAGAAAGTGGCAGGCCCAGCTCAGCGACCAAGCCCTCTATCCATTCCCGCTTGTGTATGTCCAACAGCATGCTTTCGCCGGCGTGGGAAAAATCGGTTGCTTTCTCTCCGCAGAGGCGGTAAGCTATCCAATCGCCTAAGGTTAAGGCTGTTGCGTCCCTCAGGATTTCAGGATGGTAGCTGAGGAGCCACCGAAGCCGTGGGAACATGAAGTTGGGGGAAGGCCAGCGGCCCGTCTGCTGATATATGGCCTCGCCTCGCTCAGCTGCTATCTCCATGCTTTCAGCCACAGCGCGAGCATCCATGTTGGGGACAGCAAAAACGGTTTCCCCGTTCCGGATAAGCACAAGGGTATGGCGCATTGAAGTAGCAGCAATGCCCAAGACCTCCGAGGGCGAGGCATTTGCTTTCCGCAAAGCCTCCCGAACCACTTCAACTATGCAGGCCCAGGCGCTTTCAGGGTCAAGGTCATAGGCCCAAAGCCCTTCAGGAGAGGGGCGAGGCTTCCACTTCCGGCAGGCGGTTATGGTTTGGCCCGTTTCAACCTCTACTAAAAGAGCTCTGACAGAACCCGTTCCAGCATCTATACCCAGAAGGTATCTTGCCATATCCTCCTCCTCAAGGCGCGTAGCCGTTCGCTCTGTACCATTCCACAGCCTTGCGCAGGGCTTCCCGAGCTGGCCTATAGGAATAGCCCAGTTCTTTTATGGCTTTAGAGCAATCAAACCATTCGTAACGGCGAGAGAGCCGCACTTTTTCCGGGGTAGCGCTGGGGACTTTGCGCAATCCCAGGCGGGCGAGGGTGACATCTACATAAGCCCAGGCCATGGCTACCCAGTGAGGGATACGCAGGCGCACCGGTGGGCGGCCAGAGACTTCAGCCAAGATGTCCAGCACTTGCTTCAAAGTTAAATTTTCGCCTCCGAGGATATAACACTCCCCCACCCGGCCACGTTCAGCGGCCAGGAGGTGGCCTTGAGCTACGTCCTCCACATCCACGATGTTAAGCCCTGTGTCCACATAGCCGAACATCCGGCCGTTCAGGAAATCCACAATTATCTGCCCAGTGGGTGTAGGCTTATAGTCCCCTACTCCAACTGGAGTGCTGGGGTTAACAATGACCACAGGGACTCCTTGCCGAGCGAATTCCAAGGCCACTTGTTGGCCCAGGAACTTGGAACGCTGATAAAAGCCGATTTTATCCTCCAACGAAGTGGGAGTATCCTCGTTAGCCGGAGTGCGGTCCGGATTAACCCCCAAAGCAGCGATGGAACTGGTATGGACTATGCGCTGTATGCCCATATCCCGAGCGACTTCCAGGACGCGGCGAGTGCCTTCCACGTTAACGCGGTAAAAGTCTTCCCAACGATAACCCCAAAAGGAATAAAGAGCAGCCAAATGGAATACCCAGTCGCATCCTTCCATGCCCCGCCGCAAGCTTTCCACATCCTCCAGGCTTCCGACCACCCTTTCTACAGGAAGTCCATCAATCTGGCGAGTATCAGCTTTGGGACGGACAAGGACACGCACTTGGTGGCCGGCTTCTACCAGCTTTCGCACAACGGCTCCACCGATAAACCCAGTCCCTCCGGTTACAAAAGCTTTCATGGTTGCACCTCCTTGTGGGAAAGCAGAAAAGCTTCAAGCGATTCTTGAAAGGTCTTGTTGAAAGGAGCTGTCGCATGGTCAGCCCCCGGGATGAGGACAAACGTGCAGGGCACGTTGGCGCACAGGTTCTCCGCACGCTCTCTTAGGGGATCCCGCTCGCCGACGATGACGCAGATGGGAGCATTCAGAAGGCCCAACTCCTCGCGGGACACCGTGATTTCAGGCAAAGCCTCCACAACGGATGCCAGTGCCAGTTTATCGTTGAAATAGCCGGTCATCAGCATCACGAAAGCCCTGTGGAGCAAACTGGGCCGATTTCGGGTTTGTGGCTGGACGGCACTTAAAGGGCCAACCATCTGACCGGCCCGGAGTTGCCGGGCTATAGATTCTAAGGCCTGTTGGAGACTCTTTTCTTCCGGGCTGGCCCATCCCGCACCCAGCACGCTAAGGGTGCGCACTCGCTCAGGGTACATTGTGGCAAATTTCAGGCTGAGAAAGCCCCCCAGCGAATAGCCGACCAGGTGAGCCCTCTGGATGCCCAGTTGGTCCATCAGGGCAGCGATGTCCTCCACCATCTCCAGGCCGTAGGCTTCGGAGGTGTGGGGCTTATCGCTCAGGCCATGCCCACGCAGGTCTATAGCGATGACCCGAAAATGGGATGCCAGCCTCCGGTGAATCCCCGGCACCCGCCAGGTCAAATCGGCATTGCTGGCAAAGCCGTGTACCAGGATGACGGGTTCCCCGGTTCCCTCATCCGTGTAATGGAGGCGAACGCCGTTCACCTCCGCATACTGACCGACTACTCGGTGGCTCAGGATGTAATAGATGGAGCCTGCTGCTGCCGAGAAGAGCAAAATCAAAGCACCTAAGAGCCCTAAGACCCAGAGTTTCCACCCTTTCATGCTTCATCTCCCTCGTCCATTGCTTTGAGCATTTCCCAGACGAACGTCGCTGCCCTTTCCAGGGCTTCGGGGGAGACGGTCTCTGCCGTGTCGTCGGCCCGATGCCAGCGGGGAAGGGTGCCCGTCTGGGGGTCGCGGCCGGCGATGCAGAGGGCCCGGTAGCCCCGGTTGCGCAGGGTCCGCACCTCATCCTCCACCGTCATCCGGGCCGGGCGGACCCCCAGGTCGGGCCGCCGGGCAGCGACGCGCTCAGCCAGCGCCAGCAGGCCAGGGTCGGGCCGGTAGGGCCAGCAGAGCCCTTCGCGGACCAGGTAGACCAGTTCGCCCCCGCCGACTCCTTCCAGGTCCAGAAAGGCCGCGTCGCGAAGGGTTGCGCCGTGTTCCCGCAGGAGGACCTTCAGCCCCCGGTGGTCCGTCTCCTCAGCCCCGGTGAAGGCCAGCCAGACCTCGGTATGCTGCAGGGGTTGAGATGCCAGCCGCCGTCCCACCGCCAGCGCCACGGCCACGCCGCTGGCGTTGTCATGCGCACCAGG
>CAZPWR010000202.1:0-2699 GCA_964590555.1 uncultured Anaerolineae bacterium
GCCGATTGCTGGCGTTGCGCCGATTGCATCGCCTTTTGCCCGGAAAAAGCGGTCTCTTTCGCTTGGGCCAAGCCTTATTTCCAACCGCTCACTTTCAGCCCATCCCGCCGAGCCTTCTTGGGAGGACTTTTAGGGGCAGGGGTAGCCCTACTAATTGCCCGCTCAGATGTTTCAAGCCGCCGCAATTCCCCGAACATCATAAGGCCTCCAGGGGCTAAGGTTAAGCTCTCTTTGGGAATGTATGACGAATCCGAGTTCTTAAGCCGATGCATCCGCTGTGGGCTGTGCTGGAAAGTCTGCCCCACCAACGGCCTCCAGCCAGTGGGGATAGAAGCAGGCATTGAAAGCTTCTGGACTCCTATCCTCATCCCCAGGACCGGGTACTGCGATTACGGTTGCACGGCCTGTGGGGAAATTTGCCCCACTGGCGCCATTGAAAGGCTGAGCCTGGAAGAGAAGAGGAGAAAGAAGATAGGCCTGGCCTACATAGACCAGAAACGTTGCATACCCTACAGCTTGCACCTCCCCTGCACCGCGTGCGAGGAAATGTGTCCTGTCCCAGAAAAAGCCATAATCCTTGAGGAGCGGGAAATTGAAGGCAAAGCCTTGCTCTTCCCCAAGGTCCTACCCGAAAGATGCATAGGATGTGGGATATGCGAGAACAAATGCCCCGTCCCCGATGAGGCAGCTATAAAGGTTTATGCCCCATTTGTGGTTTAGGAGGGAAAATGCGCCTTAGGAGCATTCTCCGTTGGGCTATCCTCATCTTAAACATCATTCTCATCCTGACTTTCGCCTGGCTCTCCTCTCGGCCGATGCCTCCGCTGCCTCCGCCTTCACCTCCCGCCGCCTCTTCCTCGGAAGGCGAACACCTTAGGGTCTTGGCCATCGTAGTGGAGGGGGCGGATAGGGAGCTAATCAACTTGGCTACTCCTTCCATCGTGGCTGACCTCAAAGCGCCGGCAGACCTTGCCGTTGCTCTCTCCGCCCTCGCCACAGGGACTTCACAAGAGGGTGAGGTGGAGCCAGAGCCTTTCTGGCGGACGGCCATGCGACGCGGGCTCAGAGCCGCCGTCCTCTTCTGGCCCGAAATCTACCCCGATTCTGCGCTCAGGGCCGATTACACGGTGGCCCCAGCCTCCTGCTACGGGAACTCATCCCTTCACACCATTACCTTCACTCAGCCCCTCTCTACCCCGGAATCCCTTCCTGCCTCCTTCAGCCCGCCTGTTGAGGGAATTGTGGAAATAAGAGGGGAAGAAGGGGGCCTCATGGCCTCCTTGCGCCTCTGGGCCTTGGATAGCTCGGATGACGGCACGAGCAATTACGATGCAGTGCTCTTAGAGGGCAGCCAGAAGCCTTTGCACCCTGGGGAATGGCTTGCTGAGGAAGTTGACCATCACCTCCATTCGGGTGCTTTCTTCAAGCTTTTGGAGCTATCCCCTGATGCCAAGAAAGCCGTCCTTTACCGCACTCCTCTCTGTTATACTTATGCTCTCCCCCCTTCCCTCCTCCAAGAACTGAACAGGGAGATAGGCTTCTTCCGCCCTCCACCCGACCCCCAAAGCTTAGCCGAAGGGTGGATAACGCCCGAGGATGCTTCGTTCTTGGAAAAGGAGATGGCTCGCTGGACAACCGAGGCCACCGTTTTGGTCTGGGAGCGATACAAGCCGGACATACTTCTGGCTCACTTTCCCCAAGCCTCAGCCCTGACCGCCGAAAGTCTGAAGCCGCTGGCCGAAAGGATGAGAGAGGGGGAAATCATGATGTTCATCTCCCTCGCCCCTGAAGGTTTTCTGGCCGTTTATGGTGGGGGAGAGCAAAGCTTTGCAACTCCCATCTCCCTTTCGGCTGAGGACATAGCCCCCTTAGTCCTCTCTCTCCTTCTCAAGTAAGCGCCTGAAATTAGCGGGGGGTGTGCTGTGGGAAGGAGGTTGCTGGCCATCATGCGCAAGGAAGTGATACATATACGCCGTGACCCCCGAACCTTGGCGGTCATGTTCCTAATCCCACTAATTCAGATGTTCCTCTTGGGCTATGCTGCTACCATGGATGTAAAGCAGCTCAAGACCGCAGTCCTGGACCTTGACCGCTCAAGAGCCAGTCGGGAGCTTGTTGAAGCTTACAAGGCTTCTAACTACTTTAACCCTGTCTACTTTGTGAGCTCGGAAGAAGAGCTTGCGCACCTAATAGACAGCGGTAAAGCCAAAGCAGGGCTGATTATCCCTGCAGGTTATAGCTCCTCCCTCGTTCGGGGGCAAAGAGCCTCGGTTTACTTCATCATAGACGGTTCTGACCCCAACGTGGCCAACACTGCTTTTTCTGCTTCTCAGAGCATCGCTCAGGCCTTTTCCTTGAAGCTTCTGCCCGTGAAAGGCTCGCCCATTGTGGAAGCCATCCCAAGGGTCTGGTACAACCCGCAGATGCGCAGTTCTAACTTCATGATACCAGGCCTAATTGGCCTCATAATGGGCCTCATCACCACAATCCTTACTGCTTTAGCCATAGTTCGGGAGAAAGAACAGGGCACAGTTGAGCAGCTCATGGTCACCCCCATAAGGCCATTTGAGCTTTTGGCTGGGAAAATCGGCCCTTATGTGGCTATCGCTTTCCTTGAGTTGGGGGAAGTGCTCTTAGTTGGCCACTTTTGGTTCAAAGTTCCCATAAGGGGAAGCATACCGCTGCTTTTGGCCCTTTCC
>CAZPWR010000203.1:0-2175 GCA_964590555.1 uncultured Anaerolineae bacterium
CTTCCTGCTGAACCGCTCTTCCGATCTACCCTTGGCTTAAGGCCAAAAAAGGCCGATTTCAATCGGCGAAAAAGAATTGACTTGAGGAGCATTTCGTGCTATACTTTGTTTGAAAATTGAATACTAAGGTCGCTGGGGGAGCTCGGGCGAGCCGGGCTGAGCGGGCGGACATCCTTTAAAAGGCCTCCGCCGACCCCGGGAACCTGATCTGGGTAATGCCAGCGTAGGGAAGCGACGGTTTTAAAGGACCGCAGTCTTCCAGGCTGGCGGTCCTTTTTGATTCCCTAAGAGGAGGTGCAAAATGTCACCTATTAAAATTCAAAGGCCACCAGAATGGGGTATAGAGCCAGTCCCCCCTACCCATAGGATAATGGGTTTCATTGATTACTTTGCCCTCTGGTCAAGCCTGGGGGTGGGACTTCTGGTCTTCCTGGCAGGCTCGCTCTTGGTCCCAGGCCTCGGGCTCAAGCAAGCTTTCCTCGCCATCCTCTTAGGAACGATTGTGGGGAACGTCCTCTTAGCCCTGGCCGGCTACGTAGGAAGCAGGGAGGCAATCCCTACCATGGTGCTTCTGCGGCCGGTCTTAGGCATAAGGGGCTCCTACGTCCCTACCCTCCTCAACATCCTCCAGCTCATAGGCTGGGGGGCATTTGAGGTCATAATCATGGCCGAAGCTGCCTCCCAAATTTCCCAGAAGCTCTTCGGCTTCTCCGCCTTCGTCCCTTGGGTTGCTTTCTTCTCCATCTGGTGCACTCTCATGGCCATAGGCGGCCCGCTGATGGTGGTAAGGGACTGGATTGAGAAGTTCGCCATCTGGCTTGTCTATGGGATAACAATTTACCTAACCTGGTACCTCTTCAGCCACTACGATATCTCAGCCCTCTGGCGCCAAGCGGGCACAGGAGAGCTTCCTTTCCTCATCGGAGTTGACCTGGTAATTGCAATGCCCATCTCTTGGATGCCACTTGTAGCCGATTACAACCGCTTTGCCCGCAAGGCCGGAAGCGCTTTCTGGGGGACTTACCTCGGCTACTTTGTGGCCAACGTCTGGTTCTACGCATTGGGAGCGCTGTTCATCCTGGCTTTAGGGGTACAGGACCTTATCCCTGCTATACTCAGCCTCGCAGGCGGGATGATAGCCCTCATACTAATCTTGGTTGATGAGACCGATAACGCCTTCGCCGATATTTACAGCGCTGCTGTCTCAGCCCAAAACATCATCCCGAAAGTCCCTCAGTGGATACTGGTTACATTGATAGGGCTCATCTGCTTAATCCTCGGAGCTACGGTCCCGATAGCTCAGTACGAAAACTTCTTGCTCCTGATAGGTTCAGTGTTCGTGCCACTGTTTGGGGTTTTGGCAGCCCACTATTTCTTCGTGGAAAAAGGACGCTACGAGGTTGAGGAAATCTATCGGCCAAAGGGAAGATACTGGTATGCCGAAGGATTTAACTGGAAGGGGCTTGTGGCCTGGGCTTTGGGCATAGCAACTTACCAAGCGATTGTAAGGTTCATCCCGTGGCTTGGGGCTTCTATACCGAGCTTTGTGGTGGCTTTTTTGGCCCATTGGGTCCTAAACCTTAGGATCGTAATTGAAGCCAGGAAAGTGGCTTACGCTGTGGTCTTGACGGCCTTAGTAATCGTTTTCTCCCCTTTTTATATCCCTGTCGGAATAGCTAAGATTCAACCCGCTCAGCACATGATAAACGTCATAGCTGCGGTCTTAGTGGGGCCTTGGTATGCCTTGGCGGTAGCTACTGCCGCAGCCATAATCCGCAATGCCCTCAATTTGGGGACAATCTTCGCCTTCCCCGGTGGTATGATAGGGGCCTTCTTGGCTGGATGGGCCTACAGGCTCAGCCGGAACATATACCTGGCAGCTCTGGCCGAGATTGTAGGGACAGGGCTCATAGCTTCAACCTTGAGTGCGCTGGTTATCGGCCCGGTCTTCCTGAAGAAAACCATGGCCCTCGGGATCTTCATCTTGTCCTTTTCAGCCAGCACTATAGCCGGCTCAATTCTGGGAGTGCTCATCCTTCTGGGCCTCAAGAGGGCCGGGTTCAGGTGGTAAAAGGACTTACCACCCTGGCTCAGCTTTGCTAAAATAAGGGGCAAGCCTAAAATATTTGCAAGCCCTACCCCTAAGTTAGGGGAAAATTTAGGAGCAGGGGAGGT
>CAZPWR010000204.1:0-1625 GCA_964590555.1 uncultured Anaerolineae bacterium
AGGCCCATAGGAGGGGAATATGCTGGAATTTGAGATAGTGGAAGAAGGGCAAGGGAAGCTCATCCAGCCTCCGGACATAGAAGCTTTTCGGGAGTGGAACCATCAGAAGCCCAAGGCTTTGGTAGATAAGCTCATGACGGAACAAGAGGCCATAAGCCGTTTCGTCCACGATGGCGATTACCTGGCTACTGAGCTTTACGGAACCGTTCGCTGCCCCATGTCCCTCACGCGGGAAATCATCCGCCAGGGCAAGAAGGACCTCCGGATTGCTGGGCAGGGGGTTCTGGAACTGGATTTGCTCTTAGCCGCAGGCCTTGTCAAGCAAGTGGAAATAACTTACATAGGCTTGGAGGTGTACGGGGTTTCAAATGCCTTGCGGCGGGCAGTGGAGAGCGGCCAAGTTGAGGTTGTCTCCGACTGGTCCAACGGGGCCATAGCTTGGCGCTTCAAAGCTGCCGCTATGGGGGTCCCATTTATCCCTGTCCGCTCCATGTTAGGCAGCGATACCCTTAAGTCCAGCGCGGCCAAAGTGGTGAAGTGCCCCTTTACGGGCCAGAAAGTAGCTTTGCTCCCAGCCTTGATTGTAGACGTTGCCCTTATCCACGTCCACAGAGCCGATCGGTACGGGAATGCCCAGATTGAGGGGATAAGCGGGTTCGCTTTTGAGCTGGCCCGTGCTGCCAAACGCCTCATAATCAGCGCCGAAGAGATAGTCCCCACCGAGGAAATACGCCGTTATCCCGACCGCACTATAATCCCATACTTCTTAGTGGACGCAGTGGTTCATGCCCCGTTCGGTTCCCACCCAGGCGAAATGTGCTACTGCTATGCTCGGGATGAAGAGATTATCCGGGAATGGGCTGAGAGTTCTCAGACCGAAGAGGGGGCCAAGGCCTTCTTGGAAAAATACGTCTACAGTGTCAAGAACCACCAAGAGTACCTGGAGAAGATAGGATGGGAGAGGCTGGAGAAGCTCAGGGAGAAAGCTGAGAGGAGGTAAAGCCTATGGCGGCCAGGAATTACAACCTTACGGAGCTTATGATTTGTGTGGCTTCTCGCCTTATGCCTGATTCCACCACAGTCTTCATAGGCACTGGGATACCGATGTTGGCGGCGGCTTTGGCTCAGAAGCTTCACGCTCCTAACCTAATCCCTATCTTTGAATTCGGTGGCATCGGGGCTACCTTAGAGGAGCTTCCGCTTGCTGTTGGTGAATACAACACATTCCGTAAAGCTCTGGCGGCTTCGGGCATATGCGATATTATGGAGACGGCGACCAGGGGTTTCATAGAGTACGGATTCCTGGGAGGGGCCCAGATTGACCCTTACGGCAATCTGAATTCCACGGTCATCGGTGATTACCACAGGCCAAAGGTTAGGTTGCCGGGCAGCGGTGGAGCTAACGATGTTGGTTCCCTTTGCTGGCGCACAATCATAATAATGCGGCACGACCGGCGCCGTTTTGTGGAGAAAGTGGACTTCATAACCACTCCTGGTTACCTTTGGGGGCCTGGGGCGAGGGAAGCTGTTGGCCTTCCCAGGGGTTCAGGCCCGTACCGGGTGGTCACTAACCTTGCCCTCCTTGGGTTTGATGAAGAAACCAAGAGGATGAAACTTCTGGCCAC
>CAZPWR010000205.1:0-8929 GCA_964590555.1 uncultured Anaerolineae bacterium
GGTGGGTCCAGATTGGGAGGCAACGGCGAAGGAGTAGGCAAAGCAGCTCTTTGGGGCGGTTCTGACAAGAAAGGCGATGGCATAGGGTTGACAAAATCGGGGGTAGAAGGCATTATTAACAGGGAAAGGAGGGCAGTCAAAAGTATAAGGTCCATTCCCAACAGAACAATGGCTATGCCCAGCCAGTTCTTGGAAGCCGACATTTCCCTAACCCTTGGTTGAGATGATGGAAAGCCGATTTGCCATAGTCCATTATGCCGAGATAGGGCTTAAAGGGCGCAACCGCTCCTTCTTTGAGCGCGTCCTGGCCGAAAACATCGCTAAGCGCTTCCGAGGGTTTGATTCCGTCCGGGTGGAAAGGCTACCTGGGCGATTCCTCGTTCGGGCCAGCTCCCCTTTGAGCGAGTCTGCTTGGGAGGAGAAACTCCGCACCGTCTTCGGCATCGCTTACTTTGCTCCGGCCATACCTGTCTCCAAAAGCCTGGAAGCTATTGAAGAAGCCCTCTTAAGGAACTTCCCCAAAGAGCCTCCTGGCCCCTTCCGGATAAGAGCTTCCAGGGCCGATAAGCGCTTCCCCCTTACTTCCTTGGAATTGGAACGCCGGCTCGGGGAGATAGTCCGCACCCAGACCGGCAGGCCTGTAGACCTTAAAAACCCATCCATTACCGCTTACGTGGAGATAGCTCACCCTTCTGCCATTATCTATTTTACCAGAAAAGAGGGCCCAGGGGGATTGCCTGTCGGGGTGAGTGGGAAGGTTGGCCTCCTCCTTTCAGGAGGTATAGACTCGCCCGTGGCCGGCTTCCTGGCTCTAAAGAGGGGATGCCGCGTTATCCCCATTCACTTCCACAGCCAGCCATTCGGTAACTGGATGGCTTCGGAGGAAAAAGCCATTGAAATCGTAAAAGTGCTTTCGGATTGGGGGATGGAGAATTACATTTACATTGTGCCCATAGGCGATTTGCAGCAGGAGATTGTGCTTTCGGCTCCTTCAGCCCTCAGGCTTGTTTTATACCGCCGCCTCATGCTCCGCATCGCTGAGAAAATCATGGAAAGAGAAGGGGGCTTGGCTTTGGTTACTGGTGATTCCTTAGGGCAAGTGGCCTCCCAGACCTTGGAAAGCATTGCGGCCATAAGCCAAGCTGTGAGCATGCCCATCCTCAGGCCCCTAATCGGTTTTGATAAGGCCGAAATCACGAAGTTAGCCATATCCATAGGAACCTATGAAATATCCATAAGGCCAGGGGAGGATTGCTGCCAGTTCCTCTTGCCCCTCAAAGTAGCCACAAGGCCAACTCTTAAAGAGGTCCTGGAGGCCGAAGAAGGACTGGATATGGAGCGAATGGTCCGCCATGCCTTGGAGAGCATGCGTAAAGTTGAGCTAAATCTTTCCTGAGGAGGATGAAAATGTTCCCATTTTTCCCGGACCCGATTGCTTTTAGGATAGGGCCTTTGGCCATAAGGTGGTATGGCTTGCTCCTCGCTCTTGGTGCGCTCGTAGCTGCTTTCGTAGCCGAGAGGGAAGCCCGAAGGCGCGGCGATAACCACGACCACGTCTGGAATGCCCTGAGCTTGTGCATAATCCTGGGCATAATAGGAGCCAGGCTTTACCACGTCTTCTCCAGCCCAGCTGAAGGGCTCGGCTGGAGCTACTACCGCCAGCATCCAATTGACATCTTCGCTTTCTGGAAAGGTGGGCTTCAAGGCTTGGGAATCTACGGGGCAGTGGCTGGCGGAATCTTAGGCCTCTACATCTACACCCGCATCGCTAAGCTGAACTTCCTCCGCTGGGCCGACCTTGGCGCCATGGTCCTACCCCTGGCGCAAGCGATAGGGAGGTGGGGAAACTTCTTCAACCAGGAGCTATACGGATACCCTACAACGCTTCCTTGGGGCATAAAAATTGACGCAGCCCACCGTTACGGCCCCTTCACTGACCTGGAAAAATACCCCGTGGAAACCACCCTATTCCACCCGACCTTCCTCTACGAATCAATCCTCTGCTTCATAGCCTTCGGAATCCTGATGTGGGTGAACAGGCGTTTCAGCGGTCGCCTCAAGGACGGCGACCTTCTGCTTCTCTACTTCATCCTCTACCCTCTCATCCGCATCATAACCGAGTTTCAAAGGCCCGATGCTTGGAAGGCTTGGGGAATACCGGTAGCCCAGCTAATATCGGCGGGGTGCATAGTTTTGGCTTCAGCTTTGCTCATCTACCGCCACGCTTTCCGGAGGGGATAATGGCACTGGGAGCTTTCACTTTTGTCCTCCATACCCACCTGCCATTTGTCCGGATGGCCGGCCGCTGGCCTCACGGAGAAGAAATGCTGCATGAGGCCATGGCCGAGTCTTACATCCCACTCCTCAATGCCCTCTACGACTTGCGAGAGGAGGGGGTTGATTTCCGCTTGGCCATCGGGATAACGCCAATCCTAATGGAGCAATTGGCCGATGAAGAAGTGAAGAAGCACTTCATAGCTTACCTTGAAGAGAGGATACAGCTGGCCGAGGAAGATGCCAAAATCCACATGAACCGAGGCGAAGAGGCCATAGCCTCCCTCGCCTCTTTTTACAGGGATTGGTATTCCGAAATCCTCCACAGCTTCGTCAACCGCTTCGGGAGGGATATTTTAGGAGCTTTCCGCCAGCTTCAGGACGAAGGCTATGTAGAAATCCTCACCAGCGCCGCTACCCATGCTTACTTACCCCTCCTTGACCGGGATTCCAGCATCTATGCCCAGTTAAGGGTTGGGGTCCAGACTTACTTCCGCCACATGGGCAGGATGCCCAAGGGGATATGGCTTCCCGAATGCGGCTATCGCCCTGGCTACATGAAGGACCCAAGGCCTGGGGAGCCAATCACCCAACCTTACTACAAGCCCGGGCTTGAGGAATTCCTGGCCGACCTCAACCTCCAGTTCTTCTTCACCGATTCCTACGTCATTGAAGGTGGGAGGATGGTAGGAAAAGTAGCGGGTGATGTTGTCGGGCCATATGGTGGGGTCCCGAGGAGGAGGCTTGTTATAAAGACCGATGAGCTTCCTACCGTCCGCAGAGGCACCACTTTCCGCCCGTATTACATCCAAGCCGCCAGGGTTGCCGTCTTTGGCCGTGATGAAGGAACCGGCCTCCAAGTTTGGTCGGCAAGCTACGGCTACCCCGGAGATTTCCTTTACCGGGAGTTCCACAAGAAGGACGAGCATTCAGGCCTAAAGTTCTGGCGAGTGACAGGCGCCCAAGTAGACCTTGGCCGGAAGGAGATTTACGACCCCGAAAGGGCCAAAGGGCAGGTTAAAATCCACGTGGACCACTTCTGCAACCTAGTAAAGGAGAGGCTGAGAAAGTTCCATCAGGATACAAACCAGTACGGGATACTTGTTTCAGCCTACGATACTGAGCTTTTCGGCCACTGGTGGTTTGAGGGAATCCTTTGGCTGAAAGAAGTCCTACGCTCCTTATCCCGCGATCCGGAAGTGGAGGTTACCACGCCTTCTTCCTACCTGGAAAAGCACCCGCCGACTGAAGCCATGGCCATCCCCGAAAGCTCGTGGGGCTTAGGAGGTGCCCACTGGACCTGGCTCAACCCTGAGACGGAGTGGATGTGGCCGCTAATCCACAGCGCTGAGCGGACCATGGAAGAGTTGGTTGAGCTTTACCCCGCTGCTCAGGACCCAATGCGGGAGTTCCTCAACCAATCCGCTCGCGAACTTCTTCTTCTCCAGGCCAGCGATTGGCCTTTCCTGATAAGCACTGGCCAGGCGAAGGATTATGCCATGGGCCGTTTTCAGCAGCACCTGGCCCGGTTCAATCACCTTGTCTCTATCGCCAGGCGTGGTGAAATTTCCTCTCAAGATTGGGAATTCTTGCAAGAAATCTCCCGCCTTGACAACCCCTTCCCGGACATAGATTACAAGCTTTTCGCTCGGAGGGAGCAGGCATGAGCCACACCGTTACCGTGCCATTCAAGGTTCGCCTTTACGAGCTTGACAGCCTTGGGCACGTCAACAACGCCGTCTACCTTCGGTATTGCGAGCAAGCGGCCATGGAAGCTTCGGAAAGCGTAGGTTATACCTTGGAAAAGTATCGGGAAAGGGGATGGCTTTGGGTCATAAAGCACACGATACTTGAGCATGCAGCTCCGGCCTTCTACGGCGATGTCATTGAAGTGACCACGTGGGTAAGTCAGATAACCCCGGCCAGCACATTCCGGGAATACCTCTTAACTCGGCAGGGGGATGGGGCCCTGATAGCCAGGGCCAGGAGCCGTTGGGTCCTTCTTGATGCCAGGAGCGGTCGGCCCCTCCGGATGCCTCCGGAGATGCAAGAGGTGTTCCGTCCCAATGGGAAAATAGCGGTAAGGGATTTGAAGCCCATGCGGGGCGAAAAGCCTATAGAAAGAGCGAGGGTTTTCTCCCACCACCGCAAAGTCCAGCGCTATGAGCTGGACTCAGCGGGGCACGTGAACAATGCCGTTTACCTGAATTGGTTGGAGCAAGCCAAATTTGAAGCAATGGCTTCGGTTGGCTACACTACAGCTTGGCTCAGGGAAGTGGGCATAACCATTGTCCAAGTTCGAGCGGAAATAGAATACATAAAGCCGGCGGTGGAGGGGGATGAGTTGGAGATAATAAGCCGGCTTGCGGCTATGGCCCGGACCCACGGCACTTGGGAGCACCTCATTTACAAGAAGCCTGCGGGTGAACTTATAGCCAAAGCCTGGTCCACTGGCGCCTTCCTAAACTCCTCCGGCACCCCAACTCGTGCCCCCGAGGAGCTAATAAATGCCCTTGTTGAGTAAAAAGCGGAGTTTAAACTTGAGGAGACCCTTTGCCTTTTTGGCCAAAATAGACCCTTTCATCCCTACCTGCATTTTGCTCTCCCTGCTTTTGGTGGAGCCTTTGTTCAGCCCAGGGCTCCCTAATACTGCTGACGGCCTCTTGCATTTTTTCCGGTCTGCTCTGTGGCGCTGGAGCTGGGATGAAGGAATCTTCTGGCCACGTTGGCATACCATGCTTTACTATGGCTACGGCTATCCGCTGTTTAACTTTTACGCCCCGCTCCTCTACATAGTGACCTCTCTTTTCAGTTACCTTTCGCCAAGTTTGCTGACAGCTTTTAAAGCTGCACTATTTTTGGCCAGCCTGAACTATTCCTTAGGGATGTATTTTTGGGCAAGGGACATAATAGGTAAGGAAGGGGCTATAGTTGCATCCGCCGCTTACACTTTCGCCACCTTCCGTTTCCGCGAGCTTTACTTTCAGGGGAATTATGCTCAATTCCTGGCTTGGAGCCTTTATCCGTGGGTGCTTTTCTTCTTCTGCCGTTTACGGCGGGAGCCGGAGCGCTTAAGCTTTGCGGGGGCTGTTTTCTCCCTCGCAGCTTTGATTCTATGCCACAATATAAGCACTATGCTTTTTGTTCCTGTGCTTGCCTTTTACCTGGTGTGCCTGATTTTCTTGGAGGAAAATCATCCCGGAACTACTCTGAGCCGCGCTCTCCTCTTAGTCAGCGCTATAATCTCTGCCTGTGCTATAAGCGCTATCTTCTGGGTCCCAGCCATTGCCGAGCAGCACTTTACTAAGGTTCACGTTCTTACCAAGGGGTTCTTTGACGTTGCCGAACACTTCTTACGTATTCGTGACCTTTTCGCCCCCTCCCCCATCTTAGATTACCGAGCTACGAATCCACCGATGCCCTTCAATTTTGGCCGATTCCACCTCCTCCTCGCCGGAGTAGGGGCGTTAAGCTTAGTCAAAGCAGGGCTAAAGCCTTCTCAGAGGTGGCATTTATCTTTTGCTTTGCTGGGAGTTTTGTTTTCTTCGTTTATGATGCTGCCCTACTCTCTCCCTCTGTGGCGAACCTTCCCCCTCATAGCTTTTACCGAATACCCTTCCAGGCTATATGGGATAGCTTTCCTTTTCTCTTCGCTCCTTGCAGGAGCTTCAGTTCTGTGGGTGAAAAATCGCTCTTTCCTCAGACTCCCAGTGGTAACTGCTGCTATTATAGGGCTGATAATCTCTGTAGCCCCTTACCAATTTCCTCGCCCTTTCCTGCCTGTTAGAGCAACCCCTCAGGATTTCATTCTATATGAAAGAGAGAAAAATGTGCCAGGAACTACCTCTGCCAGCGAATACCTTAGCGTCTGGACATCGGAAGTGCCTGAGTTGCCAGCGGTGAAGCCAGACCTTGCAAGGAAGGGTTTGGTTAACGGGGAAGCCAAGGTGCTGAAAGTGAAAGCTCAATCCATGAGGTTTTCAGTAGTATCGTCTGAACCTGCAAGGCTTGTAGTAGCCCAATTTTACTTTCCTGGGTGGCAAGGGTGGGTTGATGGGAAGCCAGTTGATTTAACTCCGTGCTCGGAAAGCGGCCTCATTTGTTTGGAAATTCCCGCTGGAGAACATGCAGTTATTTTAGAATTTAAGGACACCCCTGTGCGCAAGCTTGGGAAAACCCTTTCGCTCCTGGGTTTGCTCTCAATAATCGTTATAATCTTGCGTCTAAAGGCTCAGCAGAAGCCAAAGCAATCGGAAAACCCACAGGGATGGATGGAGGGCTTTGTCCTAGCCTTAGCAGTAGCGGGGATATTGGCCTTTAAGGTTTGGTGGGTGGAGCCTCATACCTTTTGGTTCAGGATTTACTCCCCTCAAGGGAAGGCTTTGCCTGCCCGAAACCACGTTAACTTTGTGCTTGGTGGAAGGGTAGCGCTTATAGGTTACGACCTTGATTCTGAAGTGGTCCGGCAATGTGGGGAATTGCACTTAAGGCTTTATTGGCAAGCTTTAGAACCTTTGGACAAGGATTACTCCTCATTTGTCCACCTAATAGGCCTGGATGGCCGCCTTTACGCTCAATCGGATTCAATGCACCCAGCTTATATCCCTACATCTACCTGGAACCCAGCTTTATATGTTGTGGATGACCATTATGTGCGTATACCCCTTAGTACACCCCCAGTAGCTTTTAGTGTAAAGGTCGGGCTATATGAGCTTAAAACGATGCAACTTTTGGGCGAGGTTGAGCTTCCGGAGTGGGTGAACGTTCAGCCGAGAGGCACGGTAAAAGTACCGGTTAAATATCCTCAAGCCTTCCCTGGGGGAGGTATAAAGCTCCTTGGTTACCATTTGGTTAATCAGGACAGCTTTTTAATTCTGAGCCTTTACTGGCAAGCTGAGCGTAAGGTTTCCCGCGATTTCCAAGTATTCATCCACCTTGTAGATTCACACGGCAATATCATCGCCCAAGCCGATAGCCCTCCTTTAGGAGGCCTTTACCCAACTTCCAAATGGTTACCTAAGCAAACTGTGCAAGATATCCACCATATTCCTATCCCTCCGGGTTCAAATCCGAAGGCCATTTTGGTTGGCCTGTACGACCTTGCTACCTTTGAACGTCTTCCTGCTTTCAGGGAGGATGGCTCAAGGTGGGAAAAAGATGCCGTAATTGTATGGTTAAAATGAAAGGTTTCCTGGCAAAAGAGAGGCGGTTGCTCAAAGCTCGTCGTGGATTGGAGTTCAGAGGCCTAAGTATCGCTTTAATTTATCTCCTCATTACGATAATCATGACTTATCCGGTAGCTTTTTGTGTTACAAGCGGGTTGCCAGGTGGCTTTGGGGATCCTTTGCTCAATGCGTGGATTTTAGCTTGGGAGACCCAAACACTTCCCCGTTCGGTGTCTCAAGTTTATCATCCCCCAATCTTCTATCCCCATCGCTATTCCCTAACCTATTCCGAGAACCTCTTCGGATTCTTAGCAGTGGCACTACCTTTTACGCTTGCTTGGAACAGCCCGGCCTTCGGCTACAATGTGGCTTTCCTCTTCGTCTTTTGGGTAAGCTGTTTGGGGATGCACAAGTTGATTTACAAAATATTTGGCCGACATGATGTAGCTTTTATAAGTGGGTTGCTCTTTGCTTTTGCTCCTTACCGCTGGGCTCAAATGATACATCTCCACATCCTTTCGTACGGCTGGATACCTTTCTTGTTAGCTACTTTTATGGGATATAAGGAAAAACCGTCCATAACCAGGCTGTTGGAGGTGGCCCTTGCCTCTTTCTTAGCGATAATGTTCAGCCTACATACCGGGTTATTTGGGCTTGTAAGCTTAGTGGTCTGGGCCGTAGTGCTGGGTAAATTTGGGGAGATACGCCCCAGAAATTTGTTCCTCCTGGCCTTAGCTGAAGCCATCGTCCTTTCAATCGCAGCCCTCATCCTTTACCCTTACTTTCTATCAGCCCCTGCTATTACCCTTGATCGCTTGCCCTGGCTTGCTGCTGAAGCGGATATTAAGCCTATCTCTTTCGTCGCTGTAACCCCGCTCCTTAAATTCTTGAGGTTTGCGTCGCGTTTAGAGCCAAGTTGCGAGAGACAATTGTATCCGGGGCTAACGCTTACTTTACTAGCTTTACTTGGGCTTTTCGGTTTTAAAGCCTCATCTTTTAAAGCCATTAAGGCAGCTTCCATAGCTATAACTATTTTAGGCTTAATTGTTTACCTCGGACTCGGGGCTTATGTGAAAATTTTGTCCCATATTGACATTTCCCGCTACCCATTTTTGATTTTGCCTCTCTACGGATTTAGCCTTGTAAGAGCCGTAAGCCGTTGGATGATTTTGACCTGGATTGGGCTTGGAATATTGGCTGGGTTTGGGCTAAAAAAGCTTGCTGAAGCGCAGTTAAAACCATTGCTGGTCCTTGTAGCAATCTTTGGCTTGATGGAAGGATGGGCTGCGCCCTTGCCTATCGCTAAGCTTGCCCCCTTGGATGCTTTGCCTGAGATTTATCATTGGCTAGCCAAACTGCCTGGAGAATTCGCTGTCCTTGAGCTCCCCGCTTTTTACCCTCTGTATGATGGTGAAACCTTAAGGATGTACGCTTCTCTCCTGCACGGCAAAAAATTAATTACAGGCTACAGCGGATTCATCCCGGAAGAC
>CAZPWR010000206.1:0-5725 GCA_964590555.1 uncultured Anaerolineae bacterium
TCGTAGCCCAAGATTCGGAGCCATTTGGCGAGGGTGCCTAACATGCTGTCAACTATGAATTTCATGGCTTGCTCTCCAGCCAAAATTTCTTAAGGAGGTTGTGGTTATGGTCAGCCTTTTGAGTTTGCTCCTCCCATTGGGTTTTGCCCTTATAGCCATCGGGGGAAAGGAGCCCGAAGAGGCCAAAGAGACTTTTTCCCTTTTCCTCCTCTCCTTGGCCATCGGAACCATAGGGTATTTTGCGTGCGGTTTTGCTCTGGAGTTTGGTGGTGTCGGCCTTGTGCACAGGGATGTAAAAGGGCTCAGCGGCCTCATTTGGGAATGGTCCCCCTTGGACGTGCGCTGGGGGCCAGGATGGGGAGCTATAGGCCTCTACGGCTTCTTCCTCAGGGGCGAAGTTCTCTCCCCCGAAGCCCTTTCCCTTTTCCTCCATGGGCTTTCCCTCGTTTCCTTGGCTGTTTTCCTTACCTTGACCAACCTCTGGGGCAAGGTCAATCGGTTTTTCCTCTTGCTTGTAGGGTTGATTTTGGCTTCCTTCCTCCACCCTGTTGTGGGAAACTGGGTCTGGGGAGGAGGTTGGCTTGGCAATTTGGGGAAAAATGTTGGGTTCGGCCACGGGTTCATTGATGTGCTTGGGGCCTCTTCCCCCCACTTTTTGGGGGCCTTTGCCTCTTTCCTCGGTGCCGCAATCCTTGGCTTGCGCAAGAAACCTTCCCCAACCCCCACCATGCCACCAGTCCACCTCCCCATTCTGGCTGGCGCAGGCCTTGTAATGGCTCTTATTGGGGTTAGCGCTTTCCTGGTCGGCCATCCTATCTACTCCGTTTACCCTACTATCTCCACCACTGTGGGCGTGGTTAACATCTTGCTGGCAGCAATGGGGGGAGTGCTGGGGGCTTCCCTTTACTCTCTCTTTGTAACAGGGCAGAGTGATTTCCTCATGGCTGTGAGGGGCGGCATGGCCGGGCTTGTAGCAGCCGGCGCTTCTTGCTTCTTCATCCCCTTCTGGGCTGGATTGGCCCTTGGTTTTCTGGCTGGCTTCCTCCTCCCCCCAACTCTCTACCTCTGGGAAGAAATCCTCAAGCTCGGCGACCCATCGGGGGTAATGGCCATGAGTGGGTTGGGAGGATTCTTGGGGCTCCTGGCTCCTGCTTTCTTCGCTAACGGCCAACAGGGCGAAGGCTGGAACGGGGTCCCAGGCAATTACCTCGGGGTTTCCGGCCAAGGAGTGAGTGGGCTTCTGGTATCGCAAGGCTTTATCCCCGATTTCCCTCATCAACTTTATTCCCAGTTAACGGGCATTGTAGCGGTGATTGTGTGGACTGCCGCCATCTCGGTGCCCCTTTTCCTTATCGCCCGAAAGACCATACCGGCCCTTAAGAGAGGCCAGGAACATCCTGAGGGATAGCTCCTTTTCCAGCCCGAGCAAAACTTCTTCATCGGGAGGCTCCGGAGAGAATCGCTCTTGTAGATAGAAACCCACCACTTCCCTGAACGGTTCGGCTTTTTCCGGGAAAAGTTTGGCCAAGCTTTCCAGATACTCAAGGGGGGTTTGAGAAGGCTTTATCTTAATGCCAGCCAATTGGCCAAGCCTCAAAAGACGAAGGTAAAGCCGCGAGGCTGGCCTAAGCTCCGGAGGTTCAAGTTTCAGCCAGATCAGCCTCAAGGCCATTGTTAGAGTGGCTAATCCGGGGGCCAGGGGCCAGAACTTCTTGAACCTTCCAGGCGAGGGCAAAGCAAGAGCCTCTGAGGGAGGAGCAAGAGGCGGAAGAATTGACTCCTCGGGCACCTCAATCTCTTCAGGGATTCTGAGGGGTCGCTCTCTGGAAATCGGCGGTCTGGCAATCCCCTCAGCCCTTGATGGCCTCACTATCGGCAGCTGAGCCGATGTAGGCTCAAACTCAACCCAGCCGTAGCAAGGGAAGAAGACCTCCACCCAAGCATGAGCGTTCTTCTCCCTAACCCTCCACCTCCCTTTCTCCGCAAGGTATTCCCCTGTCGTGTAACCGGCTGCTAAGCGCGCTGGTATCCCCACTGCCCTGACCATGACCACCATAGCCGAAGCGTAATAATTGCAATAGCCTTGGCGCAAGTCAAAGAGAAAGTAATCCACGGCATCCCTGCCCTCCGGAGGGGGAGGAATCTTCTCGTTGTAAGTGATATTCTCCCTGAGGTAGCGCTCAATGGCCAAGGCCTTATCGTATGGGTTATCGTAACGGGAAGTGATCTCCAAAGCCAAATCCTTGACCCGCTGGGGAAGGTCGGCGGGGAGTTGGAGGTAGCGGGCAACCCAAGGTGGGTACTCAGTGCCAGCCTTCCGCAGGCTTTCCTCATCAGCTGTGCTTACCAGCGATACAACCCTTACCACCGAACCAGGCCTAAATGGCTCCGAAGCTAAAAGGAGGGAAGGCTCAATCCTATCTCCTTCCCCAGTAGCGATGACAAAAGCTTTTTCCGAAAGCAGGAAAGGCTGTGCGGCGGCGTACATGAGCCTGCCTTCAGGCTCAACCAGATAGTAAGTCTGGGTCAAAGCTTGCCTCAGGTCAAACCGGAAAGCAGGAATTTCCTCCCAAGCCCCGAAAAAGAAAGCGGTGTTATCGGTATTGAGCCAGCCCCTTCCGGTGTAGAAATCGTAAGAGGCAGCTTTCCAGTAACGGACCAGCTCACGCGGATAGGCTTCTACCTCTAAGACCACCATCCCGCCCAGGGACACAGGGCCTCCCAGTTCCAGCTCCTTCCCAAAGTAAGCCCGGCCGACTTGCGGTGCTTTATAACCCTTAAGGGAGGGGAAAAGCCTTTTCCATTCTCTTTGGACCCTTTCCCAACTTTCTTTGAAGAAACTCACCTTTAAGTTAGCCTTAGCTCCGGGGGCAAGCCAGGCAAAGGCTAAAGCCAGGAGGATAAAAGCGAGACCGTAGCGGAAGAAGTCAAAGGAAACGTACGGGGAATACCCTATCCGGTGCTGAGCCCATCCCTCTTCCTGCTCTCGGAAGCGAAGCCAGAGGATGAAAAGGAGCGAACCAAAGGCGTAAGCGATGGGGTAAATAACCAAGCTTGAAGGGCCGTAGTAGGCATTGATGACCGTTAAAACTCCGCCAGGGATTACAGCCAGCCACCCATTGCGCTTCCGAAAAGCAAACCAGGCTGCCAAGTAGGCTGACCACCAAATCGTGAAGCTCAGGAGCAGAACGAAGGCGATTGGGTCTCCTTTTGCTTCCCCAACCTTAACGCCCTCAAACCAATGGCCGATTTTCCAACCCAGGTTGATGAACCTTTCCCGCCATCCCAGAGGCTCGGGCAGAAGGAAGGAAGTAGAAAAGAAGGAGATGGAAGCCCCGACCGTGAAACTATAGAGGTAGGCTAAAATGGGGGGCCAGCGGGACAGGGCCAAGAGGTAAGCTATGACCAAAGCCAGGGTATTAACCCCTGGCAGGACCTCAAGCCCTTTAGTCCACTCAGCCGATACAATGCACCAGGCTGCTGTAAGCTGAAGCCAAAGGAGCAAAAGGAAAGGCCCAATACCCATTTAACTGCTCCTTCCTGGGGGTAATTTTACTTCACCATTTTCTCCAACGCAATTCCGGGAAAGCCCGAAATAGATCACGCCCCATTGCCAAAGCTTCCTCCAGGTGGTATAATTAGTGGTGAAGATTGCAATCCAGGAGGAGGAAAATGGTTGAGGTTACAGTGGACAGCATAAGGGTGAGCCTCATATCGCAACACAGGGTTGTTGTGCTCAAGGAGGTTGGGTCAAACCGCTACCTGCCAATTTGGATAGGGCCGTTTGAAGCCGATGCTATCGCTATCCACTTGGAAGGAGTACACGTAGCCCGCC
Organism: uncultured Anaerolineae bacterium; assembly: GCA_964590555.1. Classification (GTDB taxonomy): domain Bacteria; phylum Chloroflexota; class Anaerolineae; order SpSt-600; family SpSt-600; genus SpSt-600. The sequence continues at coordinate 3,836 of CAZPWR010000206.1, forward strand.
CTTTGACCCATGACCTTCTGAAGTCGGTGATTCACAGCCTTGGCGCCAAGGTAGCCTACGTCGTAGTGGATGACCTGCGCAATGATACTTTCTACGCCAGGATAGTCCTGGAGGTGAACGGCAACAGGATTGAAGTTGACTCCCGCCCAAGCGATGCCATAGCCCTTGCTGTCAGGGCCAATGTTCCAATCTACGTGGCCGATGAAGTCATGGAGCAAGCTGCCGTCACCCCTGAAGAGGAAATACCCATCGGGGAGAAAGAAAAAGAAGAGGTGAAGGACGAAGACCTCAAGCCTTTCAAGGAGTTCTTGGAGAACCTGGACCTGGAAGACCTTGAAGGTTTGGACAAAATGGATTAGGCATGGTGGAAAGACTCCCTCCCCACAATTTGGAAGCTGAACAATCGGTCCTGGGGAGCCTCCTCCTGGATGGCGAAGCTGTAGTCAAAATAGCCTCTTGGCTCCGGCCTGATGATTTTTACTCAAGAGCTCACAGCCTCATCTATCAAGCTATCCTTGACCTCTACGAGCGCCGGGAGCCGGTGGATTTTGTCACTTTGTGCGAAGAGCTGGGAAGAAAAGGGATACTGGGGGAAGTAGGAGGCGAGGCTTATATAACGTCCCTGATAAATGCTGTCCCAACCCCCATTCACCTTGAGCATTATGCCCGGATTGTGGAGAGAACGGCAACTCTGAGGAGGCTTATTTCGGCGGCGGGGGAAATCGCCTCTATGGCCTATGAGGCCGCAGGGGATGTAGACGAGACCGTTGATAAAGCTGAGCAGCTAATATTTGGCGTTTCCCAACGCCGCCTCCGCCGGGATGTCCTACACATAAAGCAGGTCCTTGAAGAATACTTTGAGCGCATTGAGTACCTGCATCGCCACCGGGGCGAATTCATGGGCGTTCCCACGGGCTTCTCCCAGTTGGATAAGCTGCTGGGAGGCTTACAGAAGTCCGATTTCATCGTAATCGCCGGCCGGCCCGGCATGGGGAAATCCAGCTTTGCTCTATCAATAGCTCACAATGCCGCCAAACGTTACGGCCAAAGGGTTGCCATCTTCAGCTTGGAAATGTCGGCGGAGCAGGTGGTCCAGAGGCTCTTAGCGGCTGAGACCGGGGTTGATTCCCAGAGGCTAAGGTTGGGCTTAATAAGGGATGAGGAGTGGCCGAGGGTTGTGCAAGCTATCGGCGTCCTTTCCGAAACCTCAATCTTCTTGGATGACACCCCAGCCATTTCCGCTATGGAACTTAGGGCCAAAGCCCGCCGCCTCCATGCTGAATACGGCCTTGACCTCATCATCGTGGATTACCTCCAGCTAATGCAGGGAGACTCCCGCTCCGAAAACCGGGTCCAAGAGATTTCCTATATCTCCCGTGCCCTTAAATCACTGGCTCGCGAGCTGAACATCCCCTTGATAGCTCTTTCGCAGCTATCGCGAGCTGTTGAGCAAAGGCAAGACAAAAGGCCTATCCTTTCCGATTTGCGCGAGTCTGGGAGCATTGAGCAAGATTCGGACGTAGTGATGTTTGTTTATCGGGAGGAGGTATACAATCCTGAGACTGAGAAGCAGAACATCGCCGAAATCATTGTGGCCAAGCACCGCAACGGCCCAACAGGGGTTGTCCCCCTTTACTTCCGCAAAGATGTAGCCCAGTTTGTAGAGGTGGAGCTTCTCAGGGAAGGGTTGGATTTTGAGTTGGGAGAAGGTTATGAAGAGTTGTGAGAAAGGGTTCAGTGGCTTCCCCCCAGGTAAGCTTCCAGTGGTCCGAATACCAGAGCTTTTCTTCAGCGAGCTTTTCCCTTACATAGACAACCTCCCGGAGCTTAAGGTTACACTTTACATCTTCTGGCTCATAGAGCATCGGAAAAACAGGGCTCCTTACGCCA
>CAZPWR010000207.1:0-3177 GCA_964590555.1 uncultured Anaerolineae bacterium
TCGGGCGAGCCCGTGAGGAAGTTATCTAAGCCGATGACCTCATGCCCTTCCTTGAGGAACCTATCGCACAAGTGAGAACCTATGAAGCCCGCTGCTCCAGTTATTAGGATGCGCATTTTAACCCCCTTTAGCTATGAATTGGGTTTCTACAGTTGCCTCCTCTTCCAAAGTGAATCCCAAAGCCACGGCCTTTTTCCCAAACCTGATTAGGGCCTGCTTGCGGCTGTTCACCCATGCTCCTCCTTCTCTCCAACCCTCCGGAAGCACAAAGATGAGCTTGCCGAATTGAACGCCAGGCTTCTTGAGGTGAAACCACATCCTCAATTCCTTGCCCACCACCAATCGCTCCACTTGCTTTATCTCCACCCCTCCCTGGGTTATGTGGAAAGTGGAGGAAAGGAGCAGCGGCTCAGGTAAGTATGGCTTTATGGCCAGGAGGACGGTCTCATGGGGTTGGTGCCTCCTCAGGGTGATGGTGCCTTCGGTCGTCCCAAGGTAGAGCCCGCGCCAGTAATTGTAGAGGTGGTATTGACCCTGGGGTATCCCCAGTTCTTCCAGGGTCAGGTTAGTGGTTACAGTCCTATCGCTCCAGTTCACAATCCCAACTACCCACCATTTGCCCCACGGCCTTTCAATCTCCATCACCATGATGGAAGGTTTCTCCTGCCGGAAGAGGTCAATGGTCCGGGCGCTTTCCGGGCAAGGTGGAAGTATTCGGCGCAGGTATTTGAGGCGACCTCGCCTTAAAGATAGCAAGTTATCGCTATCCACCACTGCTCCACCGCTTAGCCCCACAATGCTTACCAGAGTCCGGACCTCGTTCAAGACCAGGTTTGATTGGTCGTCACGGGTGCGGATTAGGATGCAATCGGGGTCATTAGCCCAGAGACGGCGGTGGAAGAAGTAGCGAGTCATGGTGTTGCGGATGGAGTTCTCGGCTGAAGGGGAGGTTAAATCGCGCCAGAATGGGTGCCAATCGGGGTGGACATCCGGCCCTATACGCATGGCATCAACGATGCCGATGGAGGGGCCAAGAGGGGCTCCGCATCCCAAAATGTAAACTTCATCCCCTACGCTTTCCCTTATAGCTTCAAGACCGCGCCTAAGGGCTTCGGCCCTGGTTAGGCGAGGGTTGTGCCTTTGTCCAGGCATGGCTCCAGCAAAGAGGAAATCCAGCTTGAAGAATTCGTAACCCCAATCCTTGTGTAGGGTGGCAAATAGCTCCTTGAGCCACTCCTGGACTTCTGAGCGAGAGAGGTCTAAGCTGTAGCAGGGGACACCCCAATGTTCCCAGGCCAGGACGGGTTCTCCATTTTCGTCCCTGAGGACCCAATCGGGGTGTTCAGCTAAGAGGCGGGAATCTTGGGCTGCAGCGAATGGGGCGAGCCATAGGCCAGGCTTGAAGCCTGCTTCCTTTATCTTCTCCGCCAGGTATTTCATCCCCGAGGGGAACTTATCGCGGTTTACCTCAAGCCAATCGCCGATAGCCTTTTGGTAGCCATCGTCCACAAGGATGTATTCCAGCGGTAAAGCCAGCTCTTTGGCTTTGCGGACGCACTCTAAGACGTCCTTCTCGGTGTTCTCGCCGTAGAAGTAATACCAGGTGCACCATCCGGTGAAAGGTTGGGAGCGCCTGGCTTTCATCCTTTCTCCCCAGAGGGAGGCATAGGTCTCTGCAAGTTCGCAAGGGTCATCGCCATAGGCCAGGGCGAGTTCTTCTGAAAGGAGCTTCTCTCCTGAGTAGAGGGGGAAATCATCATTGTAGATGCAAGCTGAAAGCTTAGGCACTTCCTTACGGTCAGTAAAATCCAGCGCTATCTCTCCAAGCTGTCGGGCTGAGGTTACGAAACCCAGAAGGAGGGAGGACCCTGCAGGAGGAGCGATAACGGTAAACCATTCGCTGCTTAGCCTCTTGCCGGAGGCCAGGGCAAAGTGAGGCTGATGCATCCTTCGGTAGGAATCGGTTGCGGGGTCAACGTAGAGGCCATCGCTTACCAGTCGAGCAAAGGCTGGCGACCAGGATTGCCATCCATTTTGGTAGAAGCGCCAGGAGGAAATTGGCCCCTCTAACCCCAGCCCCTCCACGCCTACCTCTAAAACCACCATTTTCTTTACGGTTAAAGGCTTTGCGCTTTTGTTAGTGACCTCCAGCCTCAGGGTGGTGAAAGCATCCGAAGATATGAGTCTCTTGGCTTGGATGAACTCGTCTTCCCCTTCAGGGGCATGGAGGGTGAGGCAGTGGGTTTCCCCCTCCACTTCGTATTCAACCCTGGAGATCGCGCTTTTTAAGAGGGCATCTATTGAAACAGCCATCCATCACCCCTTTCAGTCCAAGAACTGGATGTAACGGAAATTGACTTTTTCTGGATTAGTGTAGACTCCTCGGTACTCAGGAGGGAGGAGGGAGGCAAGGATGTACATGGCTTCGGTGGTCATTTTGGTGAGGTCTCCCCTCTCAATTTTAGGGGGAGGGACGAACTTGAATGGCTTTCCGATGCGGATGTGGACTTCGGTTGGGCGCAGTTTCTTTATGTTCTGGAAGAATTTCTCTTGTCCCCAGATTGCCACTGGCAAGATTGGTGAATCGGCCTTTAGGGCGACGTAGGCGATGCCGTCCTTTGCTTTTTGCAGGCGGCCGTGGTGGCTTCTTGTGCCTTCTGGGGCCATGAGGAGGGGTTGCTCCATGGCTAAGGCTTCCAGAGCACGGCGGAGGGCCTCTCGGTCAATTTCTCCCCTCCGAATTGGGACAACACCGTAAAGCCGGATGAAGAAGCCCAGGAAGGGGTAACCGAGGACTTCCCTTTTGGCCATCATGTTTATTTCCCTTGGGGCAAGTCCTCCGATTAGGACTGGGTCCAGGAAGTTTATGTGGTTTATCATGACGATAACTCGGCCTTCTTTGGGGAAATTTTCCCACCCTTCAACCTTGCAGCGGAGGAAGATTCGGAAGAGCAACCTAAGGATGAAGTTAAGGATAGGCCTTGCCCTCATGCTTATCCCCCAAAGGTCTGAGAGTTTATCCAATAATACCACAAAATTGCGGCGGAAGCCAATAAAGCCGAGCTTTTATCCTCCTTGCCCACCCTCGTTGCCTGGGGGTTTGCTGACGACGTAGGTCCCACTTGCTCCTCTTCAGAAATTGCGCCAATGGGGAAGCTTTGTTAAAATTCAACGGCT
>CAZPWR010000208.1:0-5551 GCA_964590555.1 uncultured Anaerolineae bacterium
GCTATCGCATCGGATCGCCCATGTGCTACTATTACCACTCCGTCTACTCCTAGGAGTGGTCCCCCACCGTATTCGCGGTAGTCAAGGCGCTTGGCTACAGCTTGAAAAGCAGGCTTAGCCAGTAATCCTCCTAAGATTGCCAGGGGACGCTTCTTTATCTCTTCCTTGATTATCCCCATGAGAGCCATGGCCAGACCTTCCGAAAGCTTAACCACCACATTGCCAGTGAAGCCATCGCTTACTACTACGTCAGCCATGCCGGCTGGGATATCTTTGCCTTCCACATTGCCTATGAAGTTAAGGCCGCTGGCTTTGAGGAGCTGATGGGCTTCTTGGACTACCATCGTCCCTTTGGTTTCCTCTTCCCCGTTTGAAAGCAAGCCTATGCGCGGGTTCTTTATGCCCATGACCCTTTCGGCGTAGACGTGGCCCATGAGGGCGAACTGGAGCAAATAGTCGGGCTTGCAATCGGTATTTGCTCCTACATCAATCAAGAAGCAGAAGCCCTTAGTAGTGGGGTAAGGGGTGGCGAGGGCAGGGCGCTTTATCCCTTTTATTCGTCCCAAGTGAAATATGGCCGCAGCCAACACTCCTCCTGAATTCCCAGCCGACACGAATGCATCGGCTTCGCCGCGCTTGAGCATCTTCATCCCCACCACCATGGAGGAATCGGGCTTGGCCTTCACTGCTGCGGCTGGGTGTTCTTGCATCTCAATCACTTGGGAAGCATGGACTATGGGTAGGGAAAGGCCGCTGGTGTTGTGCTTTGCAAGTTCTGCCCGGATAGCATCTTCTCGTCCTACGAGGATTACTTCTACTCCAAGCTCCCGGGCGGCCATTACGGCTCCCTCTACCGCCACTTGCGGGGCGTAATCTCCTCCCATAGCATCAAGGATTATGCGCATGTTAGCCTCCCTGAGCTGTTCATTTTACAAATACAAACACTAAGTCGTTCACATTGGTGTTGGTAGGGCCTGTCACAAGCAAATCTCCGATGGCTTGGAAGAAAGTGTAGGAATCGTTGTCCTGGAGGTAAGCAAGCGGGGACAAGCCTCGTTCTGCAGCCTTCCGGGTTGTGGTTCCGTCCACGATGGCTCCTGCGGCGTCAGTTGGGCCATCGGTTCCATCGGTGGCTAAGGTGACTACGGTGACTCTATCCCAGCCCTCTAAAGCGATGGCTGCGGCCAGGGCCAGTTCTTGGTTCCTCCCTCCTTTGCCCTTACCTTTTACGGTCACAGTGGTCTCGCCTCCGAGGATTAAGCAAGCCGGTGGGGGAATAGGGACGCCTCTAAAGGCTACTTCCTTTCCCAATGCGGCCACGGCTTTCGCCACTTCCCTCGCTTCCCCCTCAAGGAACGTGGTGAGTAGCATAGCGTTGTAGCCGAGCTTTTTGGCCTCTTCTAAAGCAGCCGTAGCGGCTATGTAATTATCGCCTATGATTACATTCTGTACCCGCTCAAAAACGGGGTCACCAGGCTTGGGGGTTTCTGGGATTTCTCCTCCCATTCCTCTCTTAATCCTTTCCACAATCCTGGGGGGCATTTCGGTCAGAAGGTCGTATTTTTCCAGGACTTTCCAGGCATCGGAGAAGGTTGTTGAATCAGGAGCGGTTGGGCCGGAAGCGATGGTATCCAACGGGCTTCCGATCACATCTGAGAGGATTAGGCTTATGACCGTAGCTGGATAAGCAGCTTTAGCCAGCTGTCCCCCTTTCAGGGCTGAGATATGCTTGCGCAGGGCGTTGATTTCATTTATAGTGGCTCCGCACTTTAGTAGCAAGGAAGTGGCGATCTTTTTGTCTTCAAGGGTTATGCCTTCGGCGGGGAGGGGCATGAGAGCTGAGCCCCCTCCGGAAATGAGGGTTATGACCAAATCATCTTCTCCTGCCTCTGAAGCCAGCTCCAAAATCTTCCTTGCGCCTTCCAACCCTGATTCGTTCGGAGTTGGGTGGCCGGCTTGATTTATAGTGATGCGTGTGGGTGAGGGCTCAAGGATGTAGCCTTCTTTTACGTTGACCCAGCCTTTGGCAATGCGTTCCCCCAATATTTCTTCCACGGCTGCAGCCATCGGGGCCCCTGCTTTCCCTCCGCCTATTACTATGACCCGTCGGTACTTCTCAAGGTTGTAGGTTTTCCCAGCCACGATAAGGTTATTGCCTTCCCTTTTGACTACTTTGCGGATTGCTTCTGCGGGGTCAACGGCTCTGAGGGCGGCGTTTACTATAGCCATTATCTCTTCCCTATCCATTTTGGTCCCTCCCTTTCAACCCAGGCTTTAAGCACATTGCCAACGATTTCCAGGCTCTTGGCGCTTACCTTGTCCGGTGTGTCGTCTGAAGTATGCCAGTAAGGGTAATCAAAGTCAATGAGCAGAGCTGAGGGGATGCCTTTGGCAGCGAAAGGCAAGTGGTCATCAATGATGCTGTACTTAACTTGCGGGATAAAATGTTCGGAAAAGCCAAGCTTTTGGGCCAAGCGCCAGATGCTTTCGGTGAGGGCTTTGTCAGAATTGGCTTCCTGGTAAATCTCCAGGTTGGCATCTCCTACCATATCCACAACGATTACGGCAGCGAGGTCAAGGTCCAGCTGGGAAGCGAAGTAAGCCCCCACCGAAAAGGGCCACCCTTCAATGTTACCTCGGTCTTCGGCGTCAAAGAAAGCGAGCCAGAGGCGGAAACCTGCAGGCTCTTTCAGGCAGCGGGCAAGTTCCAGGAGCACAGCCGTGCCGCTGTTTCCATCGTTAGCTCCGGGGACTGGCAGATGCTGCAAGTGCGGTGGGTTGCGGTCGGATATGGGGCGGGTATCGTAGTGGGTGCCCAGTAGGATTCCAGGGCCGTTTCCTTTGGAAGCCAGGATGTTGAAGCCTTGGAGGCCGCGGTAGGAGAATGGGTTTACTTGGACCTGCCAACCGTTAGTCTGCAAATTTTGGACAATGTAATCGCGGGCCTGTTCCTGTGCTCTGCTTCCAACTGGGTGCGGTCCAATTGAGTGTAGGTAGAGGATATGGCTCATGGCTTTGGAACCGGAGAAGTTTAAGGAGGAGCAAGCCGAGAGGGCGAGGAGCAGAAGGGGCGCGCTTCTTCGCATAGCCAAAAACGCAGAAGCCAACAAACTCCTTAAAGTTGAACCTAACCTTGAAGGCTTCCAGCTTTTCCGGCCAATTTGGCTATGCGAAGAAACTGCCGCCTCGTTCATCTCTACCCTACCCCATTATCCCCCATTCGCTACAACTGTAATGACTATGCGATGGCACAGGAAGCAATAAAGGCTTCTAAATCGCGCAAGGCACGCTCAGCGTAAGCGCTGTACCGGGCTTGCTTCTTCTTTACCTTCCTTTCCAAGGGAGGTAGCAACCCAAAGTTCGCCTTCATGGGCTGAAATTCTTTGATGCGAGGGTCAGTTATGTAACGGCAAAGAGCCCCTATCATCGTAGTCGGAGGAAAGATTAAGGGCTCTTCTCCCCTGAGAACTCGCGCCATGTTCAGCCCAGCTACAAGGCCTGTAGCGGTAGAGCCTACATAGCCCTCGCTTCCCGTTATCTGGCCAGCAAAGAAGAGATCAAGCCGCCGACGGAACTGGAGGGTGGGAAGGAGAAGTTTAGGAGAGTTTATGAAGGTATTGCGGTGCATTTGGCCAAACCTTACAAATTCGGCCTTTTCAAGGCCTGGGATAAGCCTGAAGACCCTTTCCTGCTCGCCCCATTTGAGGTTGGTCTGAAACCCAACCAGATTGTAAAGAGTGCCAGCCGCATCATCCTGGCGAAGCTGAACTACAGCGTACGGCTGCTTGCCTGTCCTTGGATCCACAAGCCCAACCGGGCGCAATGGCCCAAAGGCCAGCGCTTCCCGCCCTCTACGGGCAATAACCTCTATCGGAAGACAGGCTTCAAAGAACTTGGGGTCCTCTTTCTCAAAGTCCCGCAGCTCAATCGTTTCCGCTTGGAGGAGAGCATCTACAAAACGGTAATATTCCTCCTGAGTCATTGGGCAATTTATGTAATCTTCCCCTCCCCTGCCGTAACGTGAAGCCCGAAAGGCTTTGGTCATGTCAATGGATTCGTAAGTCACGATCGGAGCTATGGCATCGTAAAAGTACAGGTATTCTTCGCCGATTAACTCCCGAATGCGCTGAGCAAGAGCATCGGAGGTAAGAGGCCCAGTGGCTATGATGACAGGGCCGGAAGGAATTTCGGTCACTTCTTCCCTGATGAGCCTGATATTGGGGTGAGATTCAATGTGCTCTGTGACCAAGCGAGCGAAGTCATCTCTGGATACAGCTAAGCTTCCTCCGGCTGGCACGCGCGTTTTATCAGCGCAAGAAATGATGAGCGAGCCCAAACGGCGCAGTTCTTCCTTTAAGAGGCCAAGGGGCTTATCAATTGGCTCCGCTCCGAGGGAATTGCTACAGACCAGCTCAGCCAAAAAGCCAGTGCGATGGGCAGGGGTAAGCTTGTGAGGGCGCATTTCGTAAAGGTCTACTTTAAAACCTCTGTTCGCTAACTGCCAGGCCGCTTCTGATCCCGCAAGTCCGCCCCCTATTACGATTACATCGGCCATCATTACTCCTCTTCCACGATTTTTATGTGAAGTTCAGCAAGCTGACGTTCGGAAATAGGAGCTGGGGCTGAGAAGAGAAGGTCCACAGCGGCTTGGGTTTTGGGGAAAGCTATGACTTCTCGGATGGAAGTTTCGCCCCGCAGGAGCATGACCAGCCGGTCAATCCCTAAGGCTATTCCTCCATGCGGGGGAGCACCGAACTCAAAAGCCTCCAAAAGATGGCCAAACTGAGCTTTAGCCTCTTCTTCCGAGAGGCCTATAAGCTTGAAGATTTTTTCCTGGAGTGCTCGGTTGTGAATCCTTATGCTTCCTCCTCCGATTTCCCAACCGTTACAGACGATATCGTAAGCTTTGGCCCGGACCTCGCCTGGGGCCGAGTCCAAAAGCGGTATGTCCTCGTCAAGTGGGGCAGTGAACGGGTGGTGAACAGGGTCCCAGCGATTTTCTTCTTCGTTCCATTTGACGAGAGGGAAATCTAAAATCCAAGCGAAAGCCAGTTCATTTTCATCGGCAAGGCCTAAATGACGCCCTAAGAAAAGCCTCATCTTTTCCATCACATCAAATGCTTTTTCGGGTTTGTCCGCTACGAAGATTAAGCCATCGCCCTGGGAGGCATCGGCTTGGGATATTACAGCTTCCAGTTGGCCAGGGGTGAAGTAGCGCGCTGCAGAAGATTTTATGCCTTCTGAGGTTATAGCCATCCAAACGAGGCCTTGGGCTCCAAATCCCTTCGCTCTAACTGCCATCTCATCCCACTGCTTGCGGGAGAACCCAGCACCTCCCGGCACTTTCAGCCCTTTGACCACCCCACCCTCTTCTACCACTTGACGAAATACGCTGAAGTCGCTTGCCCTTGCTATTTCGGTTATGTCAAATAAAGGCAGGTCAAAGCGCAAATCCGGCTTATCGGAGCCATAGCGCTCCATTGCTTCTTTGTAGGAAAGGCGGAGGAATGGTTCAAACTTGAGCCTTTTGTTGGTCAAGGTCTTGACCAAG
>CAZPWR010000209.1:0-2191 GCA_964590555.1 uncultured Anaerolineae bacterium
AGGCAAAATCAAAGCTATGTACATCATGGGGGAAAACCCGGTGGTTTCGGACCCCAAAGCGGGCGATACTGTGAAAGCCTTGGAGAAGCTGGAATTCTTAGCTGTCCAGGACCTCTTCCTGACCGAAACTGCCCAGCTGGCCCACTTAGTCCTTCCTGCAGCCTGTTGGGCCGAAAAATCCGGCTCCTACACCTCCACCGAACGCCGGGTCCAGTGGTCGGAAAAGGCTGTGGAGCCTCAAGGGTTGCTATCGGACTTGGAAATAATCGGCCTATTGGGCAAAAAACTTGGGCTTTGGGCCAAGACCTTTTCCCCTGAAGAAGTGCTCAGGGAGATAAACCTTGCAATCCCAGCCTACGGTGGCATAACCCCCGAACGCTTGAAGGCCAGCACCGAGGGAATCTTCTGGCCCTGTCCAGACCTATCCCATCCCGGAACACCAATCCTCCACCGAGACCAGTTCCCCACACCAGATGGCAAAGCCAACTTCTACACCGTAAGCCAACAGCCTCTCAAAGAGGAGCCCAGTCCTGACTTCCCTTTGATGATGACCACTGGCCGCATGGTAGCTCATTACAACTCCGGAGCCCTGAGCCGAACAATCCCACCCCTTTCCCGCTATGCTCCAAACCTCTGGGTGGAAATCAACCCTCACGATGCGGAGGAGATGGGCTTAGTTGAAGGCGAGAGGGTTCGGATAAGCTCACCCAGGGGAGAAGTGGAGGCAACGGTGAGGATAAGTGAAAAGGTCCTCCCAGGCTTAATTTTCCTCCCCTTCCATTTCCCCGGGGTCAATTTCCTAACCCTTAAAGAACTGGACCCAGAAGCCCGCATCCCAGCCTACAAGGTAAGTGCATGCCGGGTGGAGAAAGGAGGAAGCCATGGGATATGAGGTTCTGGTTCGCCCCGAACGGTGCATCTCTTGCTACGCTTGCGAAGTTGCTTGCGCCAGAGAGCACGATGGCTTGAGCAGCGTCAAAGTTCTTCCGCCTGGTGTTCCGATTTTCTGCCGCCATTGCCAAAGTGCCCCTTGCATTGAAGTATGCTACACAGGTGCATTTGAGCCAAGGGATGGCGAAGTCCTTTTCCACAAGGAAAAATGCACTGGCTGCGAGCTCTGCCTTTTGGCCTGCCCTTTCGGAGCCGTAAGACTTGATGGGAAACGCGCTTACAAGTGTGACCTCTGCTCCCATAGGCGCCAAGAAGGTCTAATGCCTGCCTGTGCTCTTACCTGTCCTGCCGGGGCCATAAGCTATTCTTGCGTAGCCGATTTTTCCCGCCGGAAGAGGGGGGTTGCCGGCTTGAGCTGGGCCATGGGGCATGAGAGGAGGGGGAAATGAGGACACTTGAGGTAGCTGGAGAGAAGTGCATAGGGTGCAGGGCTTGCTCCTCAGTATGTGCTCCCCTCTACATTTCCCTAACCGATATCGGTAACCGCCGAGCTATCGCCTTCCCGGCCTCTTGCGAAGAGGATTGCGACCTCTGTCTCAAAGCCTGCCCCACTGGAGCTATAGCCTTTGGGGAAGGAGTTGGGAAGCCTCTAACTTTGGAATTTGAACTTATCCCCTGCGCCAAGTGTGGCAAACCCTTCGCCACAAGGGAAGAAATGGCCTTTGTTCTACCCAAAGTTTCCAAAGTCTTAGGAGGCGAACCGGATTGGAAAGGGCTTTGTCCGGAATGTCGTGGAGGGGAAAGCGCCTTAGGGCTTAAGGGGCCAATTTAAAGGCGGTCGTGCACCCCCCTGTCGAACCTGAAGCCCAGGGCTTAACCGGACCTTGGGCTCCGGCCAGGCGCCCCTGCGGCACCCGGGAGTTACCACTTACCGTTGCTCCCTTCCGGGCCTGGCGGGGTTCGTGGGCTCCCGTTGCACAGGACCCAGCCTTCAACGCTTTCCAGTCCGGCCAGTTTCCCAACCCAGGCCCTCGAGGGGGGAATTAGGCCCCGCTATGGCGGATTGCGGGTACAGGGCACCGCCAGCTCCCCGCTTAGCACGACCGCCAAATTTAATTTTACCCACTTTACCGCCCAATGGCAAATTGCTTCTGAACCGAGGTGCGTCCCGGCTTTGTCAGGAGAAATTAGGCAGCTTGGCGAGTTTGTTCCCCAGGGCTTCCCAGTTTTTCAAAAGTGGGCAACTCCACAAGCTTGTGCCCCCGGTCAGCCCTGGCGATGGGGGTCCCCCCTATTAGGG
>CAZPWR010000210.1:0-1807 GCA_964590555.1 uncultured Anaerolineae bacterium
TAGGCTTTTTCGGTGCAAACCGGTGTAGGCTTCCATTTCATCCAGGAGGCGACTCCGCTCCTTTCGGTTGGCCTTAACATACCTCTTTTTCATCCGGCGCAGGTATTGGTAGCGCTCTTGTATTGTCATTTTCTCCTCCATCTCCATCTTGACCTCCGGTAACATTATCATTTGAGTGCACCGTGTGGCTTCGGTAACATTTTACGTGATAGATCACGTAGGCCTTGACAAAGGGAAGAGTTAGCGCTATCATGAAAATAGTAGGCCTTGAACCGGATTCCTGTAAAAGTGGGGATTAAGGAAGGGAAAAGCGCTTTTAGTAAAAAAGTGGTCACCTTCTTTGAAGGACCAGCGAGGGTAAAAAGCTCCCCTTTGGAAGCTGCAAGAATTTTTATTTCTCCATCGCTTGCAATTTCCTCTTCGCATGAGAAAAATCCCTATGGGGGTGGTGAAGATGGCGAGGAAGAACTCACGAAAATATGAAGCACTGGACATGGAGGATGTGCCAGAAGTTATGGATGAGGCAAAGATAGATGACCCGGAGGAAATTGACGTGATAGAACATCTTTTAAACTTGGGAAGAACCAACGGCTTTGTCACTTACGATGATGTGCTGGACGCCCTTCCCGATGCGGAGAAAGATTTGGACCGCCTTGAGGATATATTTAACGCTTTGTTTGAGGAAGGCATTGAAGTTAGCGAAGGGCCTCTTCCGCGCAAAGGCCGCCCCACTTCTACGGCCGAAGCTTACGAAGATGTGGAAGTGGATGATACAATAAGCCTGTACCTCAAAGAGGTGGGGAAAGTGCCGCTTCTAACTCCGGAAGAGGAAGTGGAGTTAGCTAAAAAGATTGAAGAAGGACGATTGGCTAAGAAGCGCTTGGCTAAAGGGGTTTCGGACCCTGAGGAAAGGAAGAGATTGGAGAAGCTTGTGGAAGAGGGGAAAGAGGCTCAAGATCACCTGATAAAGGCCAACTCCAGGCTTGTAATAAGCGTGGCTAAAAAGTACATGGGGCGTGGCGTGCCCTTCCTGGACCTGATTCAGGAAGGGAACATCGGGCTAATAAGGGCTGTGAAGAAGTTTGATTACCGCCGAGGTTACAAATTCTCCACCTACGCTACTTGGTGGATCCGACAAGCGGTCACCAGAGCTATAGCTGACCAAGGGCGGACGATAAGGGTCCCAGTTCACATGTATGAGCAGATAAACCAATTGGCCAGAGCCGTTCGGAAGCTCGTTCAGGAGCTTGGCCGGGAACCAACCACCGAAGAAATAGCCGAAGAGCTCGGAATCCCTCCAAGCAAAGTAGAGCAAATAATAAAAGTGTCACAACATCCCATCTCCCTTGAAACACCTGTGGGGGAAGAAGAAGATAGCTTCCTGGGCGATTTCATAGAGGACGAATCTTCGCCCTCCCCTACTGAGTCGGCTTCCCAATCCCTCCTGCGGGAGCAGATTGAGGAAATCCTCAAGTCTCTCAGCCCAAGGGAAGCTAAAATTCTCAAACTGCGCTTCGGCCTTTTGGATGGTTACAGCTATACTTTAGAAGAAGTGGGGCGAAAATTCGGGGTAACGCGGGAGAGGATAAGGCAAATAGAAGCCCAAGCGCTTGGCCGACTGAGGCATCCATCTCGGAGCCGTAAGCTTAAGGACTTCCTGAAATAAAAAAATGGCGGCGGCAGGACTCGAACCTGCGACCCGGCGATTATGAGCCGCCTGCTCTGCCAACTGAGCTACGCCGCCAAAGTTGCGGGGGAGGGACTCGGACGTGCCGCCGTCGCGTCTGCGACCCCGAGGGCCCCGCGC
>CAZPWR010000211.1:0-2352 GCA_964590555.1 uncultured Anaerolineae bacterium
GCGGTTCCGTTTAAAGTGCCATGCATAATTGCTGCGGCTAAGACTGAACCGGACCTAAGCCTTATGTAGCCGATAATAGGTGAGAAAAGCAAGCAGAAGAGGCACATCATCGGGACGCCCAGCACTGGGTGTTGGGGGTAATTGTGGCCTTGGAGGATGATAGGAGCATGCCATATCCCCCAAATTAGGCCAATTAGGGCCTGCGAGCCCCAGAACCCAAGCGGTGCGAGCTCCTTAAAGAGGATCCCCCTCCACCCCAGCTCTTCCCCAAAAGCGAACAAAGCGTTAACCGTAGCACCAGCCAAAAGCCCCTGGATAAGTCCACTTAAGAGGAAAAGCCACATCGGAATAGCCGCAAGCTGGGATTTTAAAGCTTCTGATTGCTCCGGGGCAAGGTAAGAAGCGAGCCTTTCAATGAATCCGCTCATATCGGCGGAGAAACTGACTCCGGGAAAAGCCAAGCTTATCGCTGAAGAAAGCAAAGCAATAGCTGGGGGAAGGAGCCAAGCGGCCAGGAACCACAAATTGAAAGAGGAGGAAATCCCCAGAGGCTTAACTATCGGCTCCCGGTAAATCCCCCTTTGCACTCCTATTGCCACCAAAGCCGGTATCCACATGTAAACGAAGCCGAAAAGAACAGCCTTCCAATCCCCAGCTCTCCATTTTCCCCCCAAGGCAAAGTACAGGGCAGCCACTCCCCAACTGATGGAGATAGTAAGTAGCACAAACGTTAAAGCTTTGCGGTAACTTCTGAGCATCTCCTTCGCCTCCTCCAAACCTGAGCTGAGTTTTCGCCTAAACTATAACACATACCGCAAAAGTAGGCCAAAGGTATGCCAGAATTGTGGGGTAAATGAAAGCCAGCGGAGGCTTAGCTCTGGCCAATGGTCCAAGGAGGCCGACTTTAAGCAAAAAAGGCCAAATGGCGATTGACTTAAGGCCGATTTTGTGCTATCCTAAATCCAGAGGAGGGGCAATATGGGGGAAAAAGTCCTTGTATGTGTAGCTTGGCCTTATTGTAATGGCGATCTCCACGTCGGCCACATTGCCGGGGCCTACCTTCCTGCCGACATTTTCGCTCGCTACAATCGCCTGAAAGGAAGGGAAGTCCTCATGGTTTCCGGCTCCGATACCCACGGTACACCCATAGCCGTTAAAGCCGAGGAGGAAGGCATAACCCCAAGGGAAGTGGTGGACAAGTACCACCCACGCTTCATAGAAACTTTCCAACGCTTGGGGATAACCTTTGACCTCTTTACCGAGACCGATACCGAAAACCACTGGCGTATCACTCAGGAAATGTTCCTCAAGCTCCTGGAAAAAGGGTACATCTTCAAAGATTGGATGCAAGCCCTCTATTGCCCTTCCTGCCGCAAATTCCTGGCCGATCGCTACGTAGAGGGGACTTGCCCTTATTGTGGCTATCCCGGAGCAAGGGGTGACCAGTGCGATGCTTGTGGGCGAACTCTGGACGCCATTGAGCTCATAAATCCAAGGTGCAAATTCTGCGGCGGGACTCCAGAAGTCCGGCTGACCGAGCACTTCTTCCTGGATTTACCCAAGCTCAACGAACCCCTCCTCAAATGGGCCGAGGAAGACAAAGAGCACTGGCGTCCGAACGTCTTAAACCTAACCCTCACAACTTTGAGGAGTGGCGAGCTCCGCCCGCGCCCCATAACCAGAGACATAGAATGGGGAATACCGGTCCCCGTTAAAGGATACGAACACAAGCGAATTTACGTCTGGTTTGACGCCGTAATAGGGTACTGGGCTGCGACCATTGAATGGGCAAACCTCATAGGAAAGCCGGAAGCATGGAGAGAGTGGTGGCAAGACCCATCAGTCCGCAGCTATTACTTCATTGGCAAGGACAACATACCGTTCCACACCATAATTTGGCCGGGGATGCTTTTGGGATATGGGGGATTAAACCTACCTTACGATGTCCCGGCAAATGAGTATTTAAACGTAGAAAGGCGCAAGCTTTCCAAAAGCCGCCGTTGGGTAATTGAAATCCCCGATTTTCTCTCCCGTTACGATCCCGACCCCTTGCGTTACACCTTAACCATAAACGCTCCTGAAACCAGCGATGCTGATTTCACTTGGGAAGAATTCCTCCGCCGCAACAACAACGAACTTGTAGCCACGTGGGGCAACCTTTGCTACCGTCTTTTGGTCTTTGCCCACCGCTACTTTGATGGCCGTGTTCCGGAGCCAGGAGAACTCGGAGCAAGGGAGCAAGAGGTCCTCAAGACCATTGAGGAAGGCTTTCAAAAAGTGGGCCAGCTACTGGATGCTTGCAAGTTCAGGGCAGCTCTAACCGAAACTATGGGCCTGGCTCAGATGGTGAAC
>CAZPWR010000212.1:0-2601 GCA_964590555.1 uncultured Anaerolineae bacterium
CACCCCGCAGACTACGACAAAATCGGCCAAGCCGCCAGCTACGGCCAGGTAACCCAACCGCAGTGCCGCTGCCCCCGATGCCCCCGCTGCTTCCACTTTGTAAGCTTCAACAGTGCGGAGGCCGGAAAAGTCGGCTATTGCGGCCCCAAGGTGCTCTTGCAAGGCCAATTCCCCCGAAAGGGCATTGCCCACGTAAAGGATGTCCACCCTATCAATCTTCGCATCCTTGATAGCGCTTAAGATGGCTTCAGCAGCCAATTGCCTTATGGACTTATCCCAATGTTCCCCTACTTTCGTTTGACCAACCCCTATTATGGCTACTTCCCTCTTGCGCATTACTCCATCTCCAGCTTCCGGCGGTATCGGACATAGAGTGCGTAGTCCACTTCTTTGCGCCTTGCGATGTAAGCCCGTGTGGAAGGGGCCAGAGCTTGCCTTTCGGGCAATCTATCGGTAGTAAGGATGGAGAAAGCATCACTTCCAGCCCCAGAGCCGAACGAAACCAAGAGAATCCTTTCCCCAGGTTTGGCTACATCCAAGATGGCGGTTAAGCCTATGAGGGAAGAGGCAGCATAGGTATTGCCGATTTCCCCAACCAAAAGGCCTTCCTTTATCTGCTCCGGAGCAAAGCCGAGCTTCCTGGCTATCGTCTGGGGGAATTTCAGGTTGGGCTGATGGAAGACGGCATAGGCGAAGTCTTGGGGTTTGTATCCCATCTCCTCCATGAGGGTTCGTGCAGCCATTTCTATGTGGTGGAAGTAAGCCGGTTCCCCGGTGAAGCGAGCCCCATGGCTTGGGTAGTTCCTCTTTGGGCGGCGGAAGAAATCAGGGGTATCGGTAACGTAGGAGCAGGAGGCTTCAATTATAGCCAAGCTTTCTTCAGCTGGGCCTATGATGAAAGCAGCCCCGCCCGCCGCCGCAGTATACTCCAAAGCATCACCAGGGCGCCCCTGAGCCGTATCAGCCCCGATTACCAAAACATAATCGGCCATCCCTGAACCGACCAAGCCCAAGGCCGCTTGGAGCGCTTCGGTCCCGGCCTTGCAAGCGAATTCCCAATCGCCAGCTTGGACGTACGGTGTAGCTCCGATGGCCTCAGCTACGATTGTGCCCGTAGGCTTTACAGCGTAGGGGTGAGATTCGCTCCCAACCCAGACCGTCTTTATGAGCTTGGGGTCTATGCGCGCCCGAGCCAAGGCGTTGCGGGCAGCTTCCAAGGCAATGGTCACGGTATCTTCATCAAGGCCAGGGACTGATTTCTCCCTCACCGGCGGCTCCATGTTGCCCCCGGTCCAGACCCGCGCTATCTCTTCGGCTTTTATGCGGTACCGTGGGACATATGCCCCGTAGCCTACTATCCCAACAGGCTTGGCTGTTTTAAGCAGCATAAAATTCTCCCACTCGTATTTGCCTCAATCTTAAAGGTGAAGCCTTGCCAAGAGGTCTCAACTTGCTCTCATAAACTATCAACTGAGCATGCCGTCACTAGCCTTGAAGGGGGCAAAGCATTCTCCAACCTCGGGGAGGATTGCTTTAGCGGCTTGTGTTGCTTCGCAAAGCCACAGACTTAGAGGCGGCGTTTCTTGATGGCCTCTTCGGGGGAAAGGGTAGTGCGGTCAAATATCTCGCGGATGTGTGGTTTGGAATAGTGGGCGTAGACCCGCTTTGTTGTGCTTATATCCGCATGGCCGAGGATGTCCTGGATGGCCTCTAACGGGGCGCCCTCCTCCAGCATTTGAGTAGCGCGGTAATGGCGAAAATCGTGCGGGGTAACGTGAAGGCCAAGGGCCTTGGCCGCTTTCTTCACTGTGGCCCAAATGCTCACAGTGCTCAAGCGGCTCCCGTAATCCCGACCGTGGGAGATGAAAAGGGGTTCGTAATCGTCCTGCCTTTCTTCAATGTAGGCCTTAATAGCCTCCTGGGCTTCCGGTGTCAGGAATATGAAGCGCTGTTTTTGGCCCTTGCCCGTTACCACCACCTCCCGGCGGCGGCCATCGGCCACATCCTTGCGGTTGAGGGAGGCGACTTCGGCTATCCTTCCTGCGGAGGCGTAAAGGGTGTGGACTATGGCTCTGCTCCGGAGGAGACGCAGGCGCTCAAGCCTATCTGCTGGAAGCGGCTGCTGGTCGTAGAAAATAACCACTTGGGGAAGGTCTGGGTCGGGCATGGGGATTGGGTAAGAGCTGCGGGGGATTATGGCCCTCAGCTTTTCCTTGGCCCTCTCTATGGAGAAATCTTGGGGGAGGAGACGGTGCCGGAAAAGGTAGCGGAGGAAGGCGGTGGCGGCAGCGAGGTAAGTTTGCTCGGTGAAGCGGGAAAAGTCCTTTTTGTCAAGCCAGAGGAAAAATTCCTCCAAAGCCTCTTCACCGATGCAAGAAACGGTGGGATTGGGGGTATCGCTCCTTTCGGCCAAGAATTCCAGGAAAGCCTTGAGGCCAGTGGAGTAAGTTTTGTGGGTGTGAGGGCTTACTTCCAAGCTTCGTAGGACCTTTTCGGCAGTTTCATCCAGGAGCAAATCTACCATCAAGCTGTTTCCTTAAGCTTATCCCACCAAGCTATGGGGACCCCGCGGCTGTTCAAGAGAATCGGCCGCCCCTTGCC
>CAZPWR010000213.1:0-1875 GCA_964590555.1 uncultured Anaerolineae bacterium
CGAGGGAGTTGCAGAGGTAGTTGGCATAAGACACGGCCGCTAAGTTATCAATCAGAAGTAGTGTGCCGAGTGCACAGAGGGTTTCGTATTCGGGGCCTTCTGTGACCGGGAGTTTGTATGGGCCTTCTTTCACTTCAATAACCCGACCGCAAGCTATAGGGCAGCCGTAGCAGGCGCTGGCCTTGACCAGGATGGTTTCGGCCATGGTGGCCCCGCTGAGTTTGCTGGCCCCTTCAAAATAGCCTTTGGTGAAATATTTTATCGGGACATCGCCGAACTCGTGGCCTAAATCCATCCAGAAAGCTGTGCCCCCAGAGTGGAAAAGTTGAGCGGTGAAGTCTTCTCGGACCCAATCTCTGGCCTCTCTGGCTGTTTCGTTAAATGCCGCTTCGTCGTGAAGGGGGATGGTTCCCGAGCCCCTTACAGCAATGGCTTTGAGGTTCTTTGAGCCCATGACTGCTCCGGGGCCGCCGCGGGCAGCTGCTCTGGCGTTATCGTTAATGATGGCGGCCATCTTCACCAGATTTTCTCCAGCTGGGCCAATGCAGGCTATTCGGGCTCTGGGTTCCCCAAGTTCTTCTTTTATGGCCTCTTGGGTTCTATATGTATCCAATCCCCACAAGTGGGAAGCAGGCCTTATCTCTGCCTTCCCATCACTTACCCAGAGATACACGGGCTCGGGTGAACGGCCACGGATTAGGATGCCATCAAAGCCGGCAAAGCGCATTTCCGGCCCGAAAAATCCGCCGGCATTGCTTTCACCCCATATTCCTGTGAGAGGGGAAAGGAAACAGGCTGTGTAACGCCCACAGGAAGGGGCCCTTGTCCCTACCAAGGGGCCGGTAGTGAAGAAGAGGATGTTCTCAGGGCCTAAGGGGTCGGTGGAAGGGGATATAAGGTCATAGAGGTAACGGCAGGCAAGCCCCCCACCTCCCAAGAATCGGGAGGCGTATCCTTCATTCAACGGCTCTACCTCCCATTGCCCTCGGGTGAGGTCTACCACAAGGATTTTGCCTAAGTATCCTCCGGGCATTTTTATCCCTCCACTATCATCTCCAAGAAAGCCTGTATCCGAGTTGCGATAGGGCCAAGGCTTCCGGGCTGTTCTACTTCTACCATGAGGATTGGAACCTTCTTCTCTTGGAAGAGGGCCTGCATGAGCGGAAATTCCCATCCCCAGGGGTCGCAGAATTTCTGGCGTACCAGGATTAACCCTTGTGCTTTGGCTTGGAGAGTTTTCTCCAGTAAGCTTCGGGAGTAAGCGCCAGGCTTTAGGAATTTGCAAGGGCAAATAGGCCTTTCAAGAAGGCGCCTTGCTATGGCCTCAAGGGGCGGAATGGCCTCATCGGCAAGGGTTTGGAAGTAACGAGTGCCATTGCAGAAGTCATCATCTACGATTTTGCCCCCGCTTTCTTCTATGAAATCAACCAAATTGAGGTCATCAATGGTTGAGCCTGCCAGCACTATCCGGACTTTGCCGGGGTTCTCTTCTTCTTCAATTTCCAAATTCTCCAGCAAACTTATCGCCTCTTCCACAGGCATCGTGAGGGCCTTGTTCACCAGGCTGAAGAAATGGGAAGCCCGCATTTTCTCCCGCTTTGAGGCCAAGTTCTGAAGGAGCATACGTTTCCTATTGGCAATCCTTACAGCCTCTTTCAGGGCTTCTTCTCCGATGGTTATGCCCGTTAAGGCCTCCAAACGACCCTTTAGCCTTTCCAATTCAGCTATAGTGTAAGGGAGAGCTTCTTGTGAGCTCAGGACGGTGGGTAAGTTGAAGACTTCCACTACCTTTTGGGGGCACGCTTGGAGCCATATATCAGCAAGGCATTGCATTGTATCGCAGGTGTGGGTGAAAATCACCCCTTCAAGGGAATT
>CAZPWR010000214.1:0-4203 GCA_964590555.1 uncultured Anaerolineae bacterium
CTGATTGACATCCACGGCCAGACCGAGCACTTGGCCCTGCTTAGCCCAGCACGCCAAAGGGAGTTCCTGGACCGCTACGGTGGCTTGGAGGAGCTACGAAACCGAGTGGCGGAAAAAGTCCGGCGCCTTAGGGAAGTGAGAGCAACTCTGGAAAAGCTCAAGCGCGATGAGAGGGAAATAGCCAGACGCATAGACCAGCTTGAATATCAGGTTCAGGAGATAGAGGCCGCTAATTTGAGGCCCGGTGAGGATGAAGAATTGGCTCAGGAAAGGCGCCGCCTCTTGAACGCTGAAAAACTCCAAGCTTTAGCCGATGAGGTTTACTTCGCCCTCTACGAAGGGGTTGAAGGGGAAAGCTCAGCCTTGGACCTTATGGCCAAAGCGCTCAATGCCCTCCAGGGGCTGGGGAAATTAGAGCCGGAGATGGAAAAACTTTGCAAAGGTTTAGAGGAAGCCATCGCCTGGACTGAAGAGGTAGCCCATCAGGTCCGGGCTTACCGCGATAGCATTGAATTCAGCCCCGAAAGGCTCCAGCAAGTGGAAGAGCGCCTACTACTCATAAATTCCCTGAAGCGCAAATATGGCGATACCATTGAAGAAATCCTGGAGTATGCGGAAAGGGCTAAGAACGAGCTGCTGGAAATTTCCACAAACCAGGAAAGGATAGAGGAGCTGGCGAAGGAAGAGGAAAAGTTGCTTCACGAGATAGGTGCTTTAGCCTACGAGCTCTCTCAGAAGCGCAAGGAAGCAGCCATCTCTTTGGCTGAAGGAGTGGAGAAGCATTTAGCGGAGCTGGGGATGGCCAAAACCCGGTTCCAGGTAAGCATAACCTGGAAGGAAGACCCGGATGGAGTCTGGGTTGGCGATAAGCGCTATGCCTTTGATTCCTCCGGCATTGACCGGGTTGAGTTCTTGGTCTCTACAAACCCTGGGGAGCCTCTCAAACCTTTGGCCAAAGTAGCCTCTGGTGGTGAGACCTCTCGCTTGATGCTGGCCCTTAAGACTGTCCTATCAAGCGCTGACGATACGCCAACGTTAATCTTTGACGAGATAGATGCGGGCATAGGTGGGAGGATGGGTGCTGTAGTAGGGGAGAAGATGTGGCGCCTATCAAGGTACCACCAGGTCTTATGCGTTACCCACTTGCCTCAGCTGGCAGCCTATGGCGATGCCCACTTTCGGGTAGAAAAGGTGGAAGTAAAAGAGCGCACAGTAACCAGGGTTAAGGTTCTTGAGGGAGAAACGAGAGTGGAAGAGTTGGCACAGATGCTTGGGCCATCAACTCCTTTGGCCCGCCAAAGCGCTGAAGAGCTTCTCCGGCAAATAGAAGCCTTTAAATCTTCAGCTCAGACCACTTGATAGCCTTCCTCGCGGAGTAAATCCCTCAAAAGCCGAGCTGTATCCACTGCCTGCCCTCGCCAATGGTTGTTGGCGAAGGCGAAAACTATCCCCGCTCTCTCCTGAAGGTACCCTATCTTTGGAACCCACTCCTCCAGCTCTTCTCGGCTGTAGGTGTAATCGTATCGCTCCCAGGCTTCCTCATGCTCCCACCACTTCTCCTTGTTGCGGCCATGGAAACGGACGTAAGCCACGTTGGATGTAGCTTCAGCTATGGGAGGAATTAGGCCTTTTAGAGGTGGTTCATCCACGCAACAGAAACCTAAATCGTTCTCCCGGAGGAAATCAAAGGTCTCCTTAGTAAGCCACCTGGCGTTGCGGAATTCTATCACCACTGGTAATTCGGGCATTTTCTCCCGCAAAACCTTCAGGTACTCCCTGTTCTCCCGCGAAGGGGCAAAGGAGTAAGGGAATTGAGCCAGTATGCAACCCAATTTCCCTTCCTGAGCTAAGGGCTCTATACCTTTCAGGAACTCTCGGAAATCGGCATCCGTTGCCTCGCGGGAATGGGTTATCCCTTGATAGGCCTTAACGGTGAAGAGGAAGTCCTTGGGCACTCTCCGAGCCAGCCCTTTTAAAGTGGAACGGTCAGGCTGGCGGTAGTAGGTGAAGTTCAGCTCGCAAGCCTTGAAGTGGCGGGCATAATAAGGGAGCCAGAGGTAAGGAGCCAAGCCTTCGGGGTAAAATGGGCCAACCCAATCATCGTAACTGAAACCGCTCGTCCCTACATAAATCATCCCTACATCCTTTCCGGCGCCTTTACACCCATAAGCCTGAGGATTTTCCCCAGTATTATCTGGGTAGCTTTGACTAACTTCAGGCGGGCCATAGTGATTTCCCTATCCTCCGGGTTTGAGGAAAGGACCCGGCAATCGCGGTAGAATAAGTGGAAAGCGCTGGCCAGCTCCTGGGAGTAGAAAGCCAAGTGGTGAGGGGCCAATTGGTTCACCACCAGCTCAATTATCTCCGGCAACCGGACCAATTGCCTTATGAGGGCCAACTCGCGTGGGTGGGTGAGGAGCCGAACATCCCCTTGGGAATAGTCCAAATCACCGGCATTTCGGAAAATGCTGCAGATGCGCGCATGGGCATACTGAACGTAGTAAACCGGGTTTTCAGAGGACTGCTGCACAGCCAAGTCAAGGTCAAAATCCATGTGGCTTGAAGGGGCGCGGGCCAGGAGGAAGAACCGGACAGCATCAGGCCCCACTTCTTCAGCCAGCTCCCGCAGCGTTATTATCTCCCCTGTCCTTTTGGAAATCCTAATCTCTTTCCCGCCCCTCTTCAAAGTCACCATCTGGTATAGGACCACCGAAAGCCTTTCGGGGTCAAGCCCGAAAGCCTTCATCATCGCTTTCATCCTGGGCACATGCCCTTGATGGTCGGCCCCCCAGACGTCAATCACCCAATCAAAGCCCCGCCGGAAGAACTTATCGTAATGGTAAGCGATGTCGGAGGCGAAATACGTTGGTTCACCTGTCCTGCGCACTATGACATTATCCTTATCCTCGCCCAATTCGGAGGAGACGAACCAGATAGCTCCATCCTTCTCGGCGATGAACCCCTTTTCCTTGAGGATTTCCATTACCTTTTCAAACAAGCCATCTCTGTAGAGGCTGCGTTCTGAGAACCAATTATCGTAGCGGACCCCGATGTATTCCAGGTCGGCCTTTATCCTGGCCAACATTTTCTTCAGGCCTATTTCTCCGATGGCTTCTATCGCCTGCTCTCGTGGCATGTGCAGGAACTTATCCCCCTCTTCTGAGGCTATCTCCCGGCCGAGTTCTACCATGTAGGAACCTCGGTAACCGTGTTCAGGGATAGGCTCATCAACTCCTAAGGCTTGGGCATAGCGGGCGAATAGCGTTTCGGCGAAGAGGCGCATTTGGGTTCCGGCATCGTTGATGTAATACTCGCGCTGGACCTTGTAGCCTGCTGCCTCTAAGACGTTGGCCAGGACATCACCAATCACTGCATTGCGGCCTGAGCCCACGGTTAGAGGGCCGGTGGGGTTAGCACTCACAAACTCCACTTGGACTTTCTTGCCGCCTCCGAGGTCAATATCCCCGTAGCGTTCCCCTTGCCTGAGGATTTCATCCACTTGCTCTACAAGCCATGAAGAGGATAGGATAAAGTTTACATAACCTGGCCCTTCTATGGAAATTTGCTCCAAGAGGTTTGTTTCCGGGAAGTGGGCGACCAAGGTTTGGGCTATGGAGCGAGGTGGTTTCTTCAAGCGGGAGGCAAGCTGGAGGGGCAGAGGGGAGGAGTAATCCCCCCACTGTGGTTCACGCGGGCGCTCCACCAAGAGGCCGCTTACTTCTTCTCCGGAAATAGGCCAGTTCTCTTTTTGGCTTGCTTTAGCCAGGGCTTCCCGCAGGAAAGCTTCCAATTGCCTTTTAACCATGATTTTCCACCTCCGCTAAGATTATAGTAACACCAAAAGGAAGATACAGCAAGCTGAAAACGGCGCCATCCCCAGGGTGCGTTCCAAAATCGTCGGGGCCCGGTGGGCCTGAGATTGCAAAGGGCGCTGGAAGCGCCCTCTCCCCCGGTAGCCGTTCGGGAACGCGGGTCGCCAGGACGGAGAGGGGCGCTTTAGCGCCTCATCTTTGCCTGAGCGGAAAGGCCGACGGCCCAGCCCGACAAAATTGGGACACACCCGCCACCCTTTTGCTTTGCCTTTCCATCCCGTTTGGTGATATAATTTCCTGGGTGGCAGAAAATGAAAGTCACTCTCATAAGGCCATCATATTACTTGCCCGATGGGCGGGTCCATAAGATTAAAAGGCCGTACTTCATAAG
>CAZPWR010000215.1:0-3602 GCA_964590555.1 uncultured Anaerolineae bacterium
ATCCCAGCGGCCCTGCTGGAGGTAGACGTTGCCCAGGTTGGTGAGCGTTTGTCCTTCGCCGTGGCGGTCGCCAGCTCTCCGGGCCGCCTCCAAGGCCAGTTCGTGGCTATTCACCCAATCTCTCCAAAGGGCGCGCAGATCAAAGTAATAGGCCAAGTTCCCCGCCAGCCGCCAGGTTAAGTCCCAATCCTCCGCCTTATAGGCCCACTCCACCGCTACTGGCAGGTTCTCACGCTCCCGGTCAAAGGATGCCAGCGCAGCAAGTGTCAGCGATTCCTCTACTTCTTCCACTTTCTGCCCCTTCTCCTGGGCTATCTTGGCAGCTAAGGCGCGGCGCTCCTTGCTGGGTTTAAGCATGACATCCCATATCCCGGTCCGCTCCTTCAGCCAGCGGGCGGCGCGGAGCCGGTAGGCATTGAGTTCATTGGCAGGGATGGTGGTCTGAGCCCAGGCTCGGATGGGAGAAAGCATGCGGTAGCGGCCCTCCCTCCACTGGACCAGTTTCAATTCGCGCAGCTTCCGCTCCGCCTCTTTCCACTGCGCTCCCTCCAGCCCTTCCAAATCTTTCAGCATCTCCTCGCTTGCCCCACCGGGTAAGACAGCGATTTGGGCCAGGAGTTTCCTTGCTTCTGCACTCAGCTTGTCGTAAGAGCCTTTCAGCGCTGCGTCCAGGCTCTTGTGGCGTTCGCGAAGGCCAGTAGCCTGGGCATAGCGCAGTGCCTCCACCATGTTAGCCCGTAGGGCTTTCAGCAAGCTTTCGGGCGTCTCACGTTCGTCGCTCAATTGCGCCGCCTCTAAAAGGATGCCCAAGGGATAGCCGTCCAGCTCGCGGCAGATTTCCCGTACAGTATTGAAGTGCTCGCATAAGATTTCAGCCTGCCGCTTCTGCGGGGTGTAGGCGATGAACATCTTCTCGGCTGGGCCAATCAATTCCCCATAGCCCACCAGCAGTTGCTCAACCTCAATGGGCTGTTCGTATTTCACCAGGTGCAGCGGCTCGTAGGAAGTGACCAGGAGGTGCAGCTCCTTCAGCCGGCCCAGAAGCTGGTCACTCAGGCACCCAATGGCCTGTTGGTCCAGGTTTTCAGCACTGTCCAGAAGCACCAGCCAGCGGCCGTATAACGCAGCGCGTATGGTGTCCCAAGGACGCATGGGGTCGGGCTTCACACCCAGCGCATAGGCCAACTGGGAGAGCAAACTGCCCTCATCGCGGGCGTTCTCCAGGTTAACCTCAATCACCCCATCGCGGAATAGGCCGCGCTCGGCATGCCAAAGGGCAACCTGGCGGGCCAAAGCCGTCTTACCGATGCCACCAGGCCCATTGAGCGTGACCAGCCTGGCCGTCTGCATCTGGCGGATGACTTTAATCATATCTGCCTCTCGCCCGACGAAGATTTCCTCCCTCGTCACATTGCACTTGACTTTTAAGGGGTATAGTTCCTCGTAGACAGCTGCGGGAATCCCTTCCACCAGTGGACGGTCATCGGTGATGATTTTGTCAAAGCGCTCGCCGTAGCGTGGCTCAATTTCTCCGGTGTACTCGTTTTGGGGTGGTGGTGCTTCATCACCAAAATGTCTATCTGTCCGCACGGCACGCACGCCAGCTTCATAGGCATCGCTGGGTCGCTTGCCTCGGGCCAAACGGGCATAGAACTGGCGGTTGAAGATTGCTGCTACTTCCGCGTGCATGGGGTAACGTTCATCCACCATAACCACGTTGGGGATGCCGGCTTCATGGAGGGCACGGCCTGCGGCGCCGGAGTGGCAGGCTGAAAGGAGCACAAGCCGCACATCAGCCTCCTGCATGGCCTTAGCCAACCGTTTAGGGCTCACCAGGTCGGCAGTGCCATCATCGGCCTCCAGGAGCAGATTGCCGTTCTCATCCCCATGCCCGACAAAGTGCACCACATCGTAGGGCTCGGCCAAGGCTGCCAGGATGTCCTGCACTCGCGCCCAGGGTAAGTAGCGAACTCTTGCCGGCGTCTTATCATCAAGGAAAACCCGCCGGAGGCCATCGCGCACCATTTCTATTGGTTCTTGGGGCACGGGGCTAACTGCTTCAAACTTTTGGTCGCCATACTCAAAAGGTATTACGTAAGCCAGCGGCCGGCTGACAACGACCAGGATGCGCAAGGGTTTTACGCTCATTTTATTCCTCCATCAATTCCCGCAGGAAGTCGCCTGGGGTGGCTATCTTTAACTCCAAATTGGCCTTTTGCACCTTCTCAGCCATGAAATGCTTTCGGTCCAGCGTGAAGAAGACGTCGGTTTCGCTCTTCAAAGCTGCTGCCAGAACATGGGCATCCTTCTCTCCGACGACGGGCTCGCAGGTTGCAATTTCTTCGGGTGTGGGAAAAGTTTCCAGGGTTAGATTGAGGTCGGCTAAGCTTTGGTAGAACCGCAATAAGGCTTCTGTCCCTAACTTACGGTGGATATTCATATCTGCTTCCAGGAGGATGAGTTTTGTGCAAGCGGCACAGAAACGACCTCGCTTGCAAAGTTCCAGCACAAAAGAGGAAGCGCCTTCAGGTGAGCCGGCTGCGGCGATGAACACGAGGTTGGGTGGAGTTTGGAGAGAGTCTCTCTATTAGAGGGCAGAGGCCTTTTCCCTCTCAACTTAGCTCTTAGAGTAGGCCCATGTTCGTCAATGCCGTCCCTCACCATGACGATTGCCCGCAGTGTGCTTGATGTGGAAGCTTTAACCAAATCGTGTTTATGCCAGCGATTTTAATCCTATGATTCCGGCTGAGCAATGGCAAGCCCAGATATAGAGCGGTAGCAGCGATAATGCGGTCAGGGAGGTTGGGGACTTGACTTCGTTCCATTTGGCGTAGGAACATGGCTATGCGCCGGTCAAAGGGGACTTCAATTAGCACAAAGTTTTCCCTAACCGCCCGGAGCATCAGATGTCCTCCCGTGGGAAGTTGGCCCATTCCTCCCGGCGCGCTTGGTCAATTTCCTCAGCCGATGGCGCTGGCCCCAGATCCGCGCACAAGCCCCACAGCGATTTCCGTGGGGCAGGCGGGGCAGCCATTAACTCGCGCTTGATGTCCGAGGTGATTTG
Source organism: uncultured Anaerolineae bacterium (assembly GCA_964590555.1). Lineage (GTDB taxonomy): Bacteria > Chloroflexota > Anaerolineae > SpSt-600 > SpSt-600 > SpSt-600. The sequence goes on from CAZPWR010000215.1 coordinate 3,065, forward strand.
CTCAATCAAACGCAGCTTATCCAGCAGCAAAAGCTGCTTTACCAGGTTCAGCGCTTCTTCAAGGGTCACCATCCTTTCCATGCTTCACCTCCTTTAGCATTTATCCTTCACCCACTCTTGCACCCGCCGGTACTCCGGCGAGGCCGGTTGTAGTTTGGAGAGGGCTTTGGCCCTCGGCCAGAGGGCACGGGCTTTCACCACGCTGCTTGGCCTCTCATAAGAGTAGGCCCACATTCGCCAGCTTCATCCGCTGCTCACCCACTCCTCCAGCCTCCACCTCTTGCCTGTACCCTCGTCAACTTCCTTTGCCATTGCCAGCGCCATCTCCTTGGCTTTTGCTCTCTCCTCAGGCCTCTTCTCCAGCTTGCTTGCGCCCATCAAAGCAATAACTGAACAGACCGCCTGGGCCACCGTGCCCGCCCACTTCAGTTCCTCGCTCCTCAGCTCTTCTTCCCCCATCTTCATTACCACCTCCCAGAGCCTGTTCCCCAGAACAGCTACATCGCAGAACTTACCTTCGCTTGCTACCCCCTTCTCC
>CAZPWR010000216.1:0-5365 GCA_964590555.1 uncultured Anaerolineae bacterium
GCCCTTTACCGGGAGTGGGATTCCAGGGGCAGGGGATACCTTCCGGCGCTGAGGAACAAGCAACCTTTCGCCACTGCGAGCGGTAACGAAATAAAGGTGGCCGTAAGGGATACAGGCTCTTTCATGGACCCCCGCTCGCGCAAGGACTGGTGGCAGGGCAAGTAAAACTTAGCCAAAGCGGAATCCCAGCCTTGCGATAGGAGTTTGGAGGCGCAGTTTGACCTCCGGTAACATTGTCATTTAAGCGAACCACTTGGCCTCGGCAACATTTTAACGTAGGCAACTCCATAAGCTTGCGCCTCCCGTCAGCCCTGGCACAATGGCCTTTTGCTCTTTCTTGCCCTCCTGTGCTATAATTACCCCCAAAGGAAAAAGCTGGAGGGGAGGATGGAACTCAGGGATTACATAAGGGTCATAAGGAGGCGAGGGTGGATAATACTGGTCCTGATGCTTCTCACTTCCATAAGCGCCTTTGCCTTCAGCAAATGGCAAATCCCAGAATACAAAGGCTACGTCACCATCCAATTCAGAGCGGCAAGGGCCGACTGGGGTCTGACCAACGCCGCTAAAACCCTCTTGCCAAGCTACCGTAACTTCATCGCTAACGAAAAAACCGCTCAGAGGACAATAGAAAGGCTCCAGCTGGACCTGACCCCGCAGCAGCTATTGAGCAAAGTTGCTACCAAAGCCGATGAGGCTGACTTCACCTTGAGGCTTGAGGTAAGGGATTACGATGGCCCCCTCGCCCAACGCATAGCCCAAACCATGGCCGAAATCTTCGTAGAAGACCAGACCGAATGGAACCAGCGCCAGGACAAGCAAGACCGAGTGGAGGCCTTCATCCTAAACAGTGCCCGCTATTCCCTCTATAGACCGCAAACTAAGATGAACGTCCTGGCCGGTGCTGTTTTCGGAGCCTTGCTGGGAGTCCTCATCATATTCCTCCTGGAGTGGCTGGAAGCCGATATCCTTTGGGTTGGTGAGGATGTGGAAAAGCGTCTTGGTTTGCCCGTATTGGGAACCATCCCCACATATTCCACAGGAGCCAACACCTCTTTTTGGAAGATAAAATTGCGAAGGTGAAAGGACAATGAAAGAGAACATTTCGCCCGACCTTGTCACAATCCATCACCCCCGCTCGCCAATAGCCGAAGCTTACCGAATCCTAAGGACAAACTTGGAATTTTCCAGCCTTGACAGGCCTCTGCGCCTCCTCCTTATAACCTCCCCCGGAGCCGAAGAAGGCAAAAGCACGGTCTTAGCCAACCTCGGCGTAGTCATAGCTCAGGCTGGGAAAAAAGTAATCATGGCCGATTGCGACCTGCGTCGCCCAACTCTTCACGAACTATTCGGCCTTCCGGGAAACAGAGGCCTCACCAACATGATTGTGGATGAGGATGCTTTGAAGAACCCCCCACTTCTGGAGACCGGGGTGGAAAACCTCTGGCTACTGCCAAGCGGTCCCCTCCCCCCTAACCCAGCTGAAGTCTTGGCCTCCCGCCGGATGGAAGAAGTGCTAAAGCGACTCTCCTCTGAAGCAGATATGGTCCTTCTGGATGCTCCTCCCGTCGTTTCTGTCACTGATGCCCTTATCTTGGCCTCTAAATCGGATGGGGTAATTTTGGTTGTAAGGGCTGGGCGCACAAAGAGGGAGATAGCTTTAAGGGCCAAGGAGCTTTTGGAAAAAGTGAATGCCCGCATCTTAGGCAGCGTCCTCACCGATGCTCAGCTGGACATGAGGCTTCAGAGATATTATGGCTCGTGAGGGCTTTGTGGACCTTCACATCCACATATTGCCTGGGGTTGACGATGGCCCTCAAGATTGGGAAGAATCCATCCGAATGGCTAAGGTGGCGCAGGAAGAGGGTATTATCGCTGTAACTGCTACACCTCATAACATAGGCTTTGGCCAAGAGGTAAACCAGAAGCTTGTCCTTTCCCTGGTGGAGGAGCTTAGGGCCAGGCTCCAAAAAGAGGGGATAGAGCTGGAAGTTTTCCCAGGCATAGAAGTAATGGTCATGCCAGAAGTTTTCCTTTTCCTGGAGGAAGGGAAAGCCTTCACCCTCAACGGAAGCAAATACATACTGGTGGAATTGCCTTATACCTTTTACCCCGTATACTCGGAATACGTCCTTTTCAAGCTCATGGAGCGGGGCTACAGGCCTATCCTGGCACACCCTGAGCGTTACGTTTACTTCCAGAATCGCCCTGAGCTCCTCAAGCCCTTGGTAAAAAGTGGCTTATTGCTCCAAGTAACCTCTGGAAGCATAACGGGAGAACTTGGGGGAAAGGCCAAGGAATTTTCCCGCCGTCTCCTCCAGGAAGGTTTAGTTCACATCATAGCTACCGATGCCCACTCCGCAAAATGGAGGAAACCAGCCATGCGGGAAGCCGTTGAAGAGGCAGCCCAAATCGTCGGCTGGGAGAAGGCCTTGGCAATGGCTTCCCACAACCCTAAAGCCATACTTGAAGGAAAGGAGGTGAGAGAGGTATGGGGTCCGTCCTCAAGTGGCGCCGACGCAAAATAGCTCGCCACAAGTATAAAAAGCGCCTTAAGAAGACCCGCTGGCAGCGCCGAATGCAGAAAATAGGAGGATAAGAAGCAATGAAAGCCCTCGTCCTAAGCGGAGGTAAAGGGACAAGGCTCCGCCCCATAACTTACACCAGTGCCAAGCAGCTGGTGCCGGTGGCCAATCGCCCTGTCTTGTTCCGAGTTCTGGATGCGATAACTGCCGCTGGCATCAGGGACATAGGCATAGTCGTAGGGGATACAGCTGAGGAAGTAATGAAAGCCGTAGGGGACGGCTCAGCTTGGGGAGCAAACATCACCTACATAAGGCAGGAAGCTCCGCTTGGGCTGGCTCACGCGGTCAAAATCTCCAAGGACTATCTGGGCGATAGCCCCTTCGTTATGTTCCTGGGGGATAACGTGATTCAAGGGGGAATAAAGCACTTGGTAGAAGAATTCAGCCGGGGCGATTGGAACGCCCAGATAGTCCTCAAGGAAGTTGAAAACCCCTCCCAGTTCGGCGTGGCTGAGCTCAAGGATGGAAGGGTCATAAAGCTTATAGAGAAACCTAAAGAACCGCCTTCAAACCTGGCCCTTGTCGGCATCTACATGTTTGACCACCACATCTTTGAGGCAGTGGAAGCTATAAAGCCTTCCTGGCGAGGCGAGCTGGAAATAACTGATGCCATCCAGTACTTGATAGATAAAGGCTACAAAGTCTACCCTTACATCCACAAAGGCTGGTGGATAGACACCGGCAAGATGGAAGACCTTTTAGAGGCCAACCGGTTGCTCCTGGACGAGATCAGCACCTCCGTAGAAGGGAAAATAGATTGTGATTCCTCGGTCACCGGAAGGGTAGTTATTGAAAGCGGGGCCGAAATTGTGCGCAGCACCATAAGGGGGCCTGTAGCCATAGGCAAAAACACCCGCATTGAAAATGCCTACATCGGCCCATACACCTCCATCTACCACGATTGCCTAATCCGCAACTGCGAAATTGAGCATTGCATCGTGATGGAGGGAACCAAGGTAGAGGACATACCCTTCCGGCTGGAAGACAGCCTCATCGGAAGGTATGTGGAAATAAAGGCTACTGCTGCTAAACCCAAGGCTTACCGGATGATGCTGGGGGACCACAGCAAGGTGACCTTGATTAAGGAGAACTTTTAATGAAGCGTTCGGGAATTTTGTGGCTATTTTTACTCCTGGGGCTCTCTGCGCTGGCAATGCTATGCTGCATAGGGAGCTTGGTAGCGCTCGTAGGGAACCAAGGAGGCGGAGGTCAGGCGCTAACTTTCTCCTCGGACGGAGTAGCCTTGGTAGAAATAAACGAAATTGTGGTTTCCAATCCTTATCCCTCCCTTCTGGGCCTCAGCAGCCAAGCCTTAGTAGAAACCTTACGCCGAGCCGATAAAGACCCGCAAGTAAAAGCTATTCTGCTCTATATTGACAGCCCTGGTGGGGACATAGTCGCCAGCGATGAAGTTTACAAGGCCCTTAAAGGCCTTAAAAAGCCCGTCGTCGCTTACCTTGGGGAAGTAGCCACATCGGGAGCCTACTACATCGCCTGCGGAGCTGATAAAATTGTAGCCCACCCCGCCTCCTTGACCGGCTCCATAGGAGTAATCGTGGAAATGCCTAATGTCCAAAAGCTGATGGAAAAGCTTGGAGTGGAGGTGGTGGTGATAAAGAGCGGGCCACACAAAGATGAAGGTAGCTTCTACCGCGGCCTTACCGAGGAGGAAAGAGCGTATTGGCAAGCGCTGGTGGAAAGGGTGCACCAGATGTTCATAGAAGTTGTGGCCAAAGAGCGTGGTCTCCCCGAGGAAAAGGTGAAAGCCATAGCCGATGGCCGAATTTTCCTGGGGGAAGAAGCTTTTAAGCTGGGGCTCGTGGATAAACTGGGGAATTTTGATGATGCCCTTAAGCTTGCCGGTGAACTGGGAGGGATTAAAGGCCAACCTCGCTTAATCCGCTACCGGCCTGTTTCGGGCCTTCTGGGAAGCCTATTCGGCAACTTAAGGGGCCTTTTGGGTTTAAATTTATACCCACGGCTAATGTTCAAATTTACCCCGTAGGGTAAGCGATGAAGGACAACCCCACAGTAGTGGTAGTCGGGGCAGCAGCTTTAGATACTAAGGGGATGGCCATTTCAACCCCAATTTACGGGATGGCTGTTCCTGGGAAGATAAAGGTAAGCCCCGGCGGAGTGGCCAGGAACATAGCTGAGAACCTCGCCCGCCTTGGAGTCCATTCAATCCTACTCAGCGTGATAGGGAACGACCACGCTGGAAAGCAGATTGTAGAACAAGCCAAAGAGAGCGGGATTGATATCTCTCGTGTGGGAATAATCAAGGGGGAGCGCACCGCCTCCTACATGGCTATCCTGGACCAAAACGGAGCACCTCTGGCTTCGGTGTATGACATGAAAATAATGCAGCACCTTACCCCCCAATACATCAGGAAGAACCACCGGCTAATAGCCAAGGCTGATATGGTCATAATAGACGCCAACGTTCCTCCAGAAAGCATAGAGGAAATCCTCGCTATAACCTCAAAGCATTCTATCCCCGTGTGCGCCGACCCCACTTCCTCGGATTTGGCGGGGAGGCTAATCCCCTTCCTCAGCGATTTGTACCTCGTAACGCCTAACGAAGCGGAGGCGGAAATCCTTTCGGGTAAGAGGGTAGAAGGTAGGGAAAGCGCCATTTTAGCTGCTAAGGAGCTGGTGGCACGAGGGGTAAAATTTGCCGTCATAACCATGGCTGAGATGGGCGTAAGCTATGCGACCGCTTCAGCCAGTGGGCACGTTCCAGCGATAAAAGTAGAGGTTGTGGATTTCACCGGGGCAGG
>CAZPWR010000217.1:0-2600 GCA_964590555.1 uncultured Anaerolineae bacterium
CCTATCTCATGCGCTTGCTGCGGGACCTGTTGACATAGAGGTTCTGGTCCAAGGCCCATTGCGCTCATCGCTTGTGCTGGAGAACTTTGAAATCTGGCAACTGGGGTTGGTGGCGCTTACGCTTCACGCATTAAACGAAGGGTTGGTCAAAATAGGTTTTGGGAAAAACCGTGGCTTTGGCGAGGTCAAGGTTAACGTTATACAAGCAATAGTAGAGATGGCGAAGCGGTCAGGTCAACCCCAAAACGCCCTTTGGGGCGTAGGTGCCTTCGTAAATGAAGAAGAGCGAATGGCTTACGGCCTTTCTCCTGATGATAAACTTGAAAAGTTGCCGGAAGGGAAAGAGAGCGATGTGGGCATCTTTGTCCGACGCATTTACGGTCCAGAGTCTTGGAAAAACATCGCTGATGAAGCTATAGCATCCCTCAAAAAACTTTTGGAGGCGAAATGAACAAGGGATGGGTATACAGCGGCGAACTCAGCGGAGAAGCCCTTAACTCATTGATTCAATCGTTTCCAGGGCTTACGATTTTGAGCTGGGATTTGGCAAAGCTTGATTTTCCATCAGGCATGGAGCTTCGGCAAGCAGGATGTGCTTTTAACTCACGGCTGGAGATCCGCTGGGAAGCCTCTTCGGATGCACATTTTAAGGTCCTAATACTTAGTGATGGCGAACTCACGGGCTTACCAAAAGAGCTTAAAGCCTTAGAAGGGGATTGGCAGTGTAGCGAATCTACTATCCTGCTATTGGACTTAGAAGATAAACGCTTTGCTCCGCAGTTTTCAGCTTATCCTGGCAGTGGTTCTCGAGCCCGATTGCGTTGCAACGTGTTTTTGCGCAATGGTGTTGTGACTTTTGTCAGTCCAAGGGAGGTATATCATGCCGAGGAATCCTGAATCTAAGTCAAAACCTTATGTATTGATACCTATGCCTTCGGAACGACCGAAAGTGGACTTTGTTGTAACCCACGAAAAGTTTGCCGGTCTTACCGGGCGTTTGGAACTTAACTTTGAGGTTGTCTCGGAATATCTATTCGTGGGTTCTGGAGCCTATGAGTTTGACCCAAATGCTCGCGGCAATCGTCCTGATGTTTGGCATACCTTCTATCGCCGCAATGGACAAATTTGTGTGCCGGGCACGAGCATAAAAGGTGCTATCAGGGCAATTGTGGAGGCGATTTCAAATTCATGTGTATCGCAGTTTAGACGAGGTAAAGAAAAGCTCGGTTTGAAAGAACACCGGCCTTGCCGGTTCGAAAACGAAAAAAGCCAGCTTTGTCCTGCCTGCCGACTATTTGGAACAACGGGCTTCCGAGGTCGAGTTCATTTCTCAGATTTCTTGCCTCAGCCGGAGGCTAAACTTGAAATAGTTAAAATTGGCGAACTCTGGGAACCGAGGCGATACGACCCAACGAAGCGCCGTTTTTACGAACGCAAGAGCTTTCAGCCTGTGGGGGACCTTCGGCTGAAATCTGGGTTCCGATTTGTGGAAGCTGTGCCTAAGGGGGCGAAATTCCGAGGGACTCTTAATTTTGAAAACCTTAGCAAAGCAGAGTTGGGATTAATTTTTTATGCTTTAGGCTGGACGGTAGATGCCGACCAAGTGAAAATAGCCTTTGCCCCCAAAATAGGCGGAGCTAAACCTCGGTGCTTCGGATCTGTAAAGTTTAGGCCTGTCCGGTTGCTCCTTTGGAATGGAGATTTGAAAGGACTGCTCACCCCTCAAGAAATGGTCGGCAATGAACTGCTTTCCTTTTTATCCAGCTGTCTGCAAGAATGCCAAGAAAGCGATTTACTGCATAAAGACTCATGGGAAGCTTTAGTGCAAGGATTCATGCCCAAAAATGAACCATGCCCGCAGGGGTTGTACTGATGACAACGGATGAGAAAGTAGAACTGGCTTGCAAATTAGCCGAAGAGCTACGCATAAAGCGGAGCGAATGGCAACGTTGGGCGAACTACTTTATACAAAAGCGCGACCTGGCTCGAGCCCTTAAGTTAGCTGAGCATTTGAGCAATTCACCGGCTCTCCGTGCCGATCCCAAGACAGCAGCCAAAGCTATCTATCAAGTCATCAATAAACGCCTCCCAGAACTTCAGCTGCTTTCCGAAAGCGACTTGGCAGAGGTCTTCGGATACGTAAGCCGTCACTTAGAATGGTTGAATTTTATACAAAAGGGTAGCCATGAAAAAAGTTCTCCTGGCCACACTCGGCGAAGCCCCAGCGGTCGTCACTGAAGCCATTGACCGGCTCCAAGTGGAGGGCATAGATATTGAGCATGTCGTACTTCTCACCACAAAGGATACTTATGCCCAAGATGCTTCGGACCTTTTATGCGAACATCTGCCCGAGTATTACGGTGGGGCTGTGAATATTACCGACGTCAGGAAATTGGATAAATTCTACGATGTAGATACCGACGAGTCCGCCCTGGAATTTATGGAGCAGGCTTGTTCAGCATTACGAGACTACCGCAAAATGGGATGGGAGGTCTATGCATGCATTGCGGGCGGACGCAAAGCGATGTCGGCACTCTTGGCTTTGGCAGTGCAGTTTTACGGTGCCCAGCGCCTCTTTCACGTGCTTGTAGAGGACCCAG
>CAZPWR010000218.1:0-17828 GCA_964590555.1 uncultured Anaerolineae bacterium
AATCAGCCTTTTGGGCCTTCGGCCCAAGGTCGGCTTTCGCCGACCTTAATCAAAACAGGGGGAAGTCCCCGTAACCCCCTACGAGGGGGGGGTAAACCCACGCACGAGTGGGACCCAAAACCTTGGCAAACTCCCAGCAAACGGGGAGGGAAATCCCACATAATCCCCTTACGAGGGGGTAAAGGAGGCCAGGGGGTTGTGAGGGGTGGCCCCACAATTTTGTCGGGCTGGGCCGTCGGCCTTTCCGTCCTGGCGACCCGCTTTCCCGAACGGCTACCGGGGGGAGAGGGCGCTTCCAGCGCCCTTTGCAATCTCAGGCCCAGCTGGAGTTCAATTCTTTGATGCTTGCTTCGGGCGCTTTGTGCCCTCGCAATGACTTTTAAGCTTAGGCCTGACCACATCCTTAGTCCGCAAAAAATTGCTTTCGCCTTGCTCCTGTGCTAAAATAACTATAGCTTCAATCCAATTTGGAGGTAAGGCCAAATGGCTCCCCTTAACTTCGTTCTGGTAGGAGTAGGAGGGCAGGGCGCAATCCTGGCCAGCGATATCCTCACGGAAGTGGGCATTCAAGCCGGCTACGATGCCAAGAAGGCCGAAGTCCACGGGATGGCTCAGAGAGGAGGAAGCGTAATAACCCACATCCGCTGGGGCGAAAAGGTCTATTCGCCACTTATCGGCAAAGGGGAAGCTCATTTCTTGTTGGCCCTGGAGAAACTTGAGGCCATTCGCTACATTGAATACCTGCGCCCCGGTGGCATCGCTATCGTAAACGATCAAGCTATACCTCCTGTGGCTGTGAACATTGGGGCCGCCTCTTACCCCGATGATGAGAGGATTAAAAGCACTCTCGGGAAGGTGGCGGAGAAAGTATTTTTCATCCCCGCTTTGCGCAAAGCTGAGGAAATTGGTGACCCCAGAGTTGTTAACGTCATCCTTTTGGGGGCTTTATCTTCTTTCCTTGACGTCCCCGAAGAAACCTGGCAAAAGGTGATAGAAAGGCGTGTGCCTCAACGGTACCTTGAACTCAATCTGAGGGCCTTTAAGGAGGGTAGAAAATTAGCATGAGGGAGGGATTATGAAGGCTGTCGTCATGGCTGGAGGGGCAGGCTCAAGGCTCCGCCCCCTTACTATGGGCCGACCAAAACCTATGGTCCCTTTGGTAAATAAGCCTGTTATGGCCCACATACTTGACCTCCTCAAGCTCCACAATTTAACCCGTATCGCCGCAACCCTTCAATACATGGCTAACGATATCCAGGATTACTTCGGCGATGGGAGCACTTTTGATGTAGAGCTAACTTACTTCATTGAAGGCGAGCCTTTGGGGACAGCTGGGAGCGTAAAGAACGCTCAGCCTTTCTTGGACGAACCTTTTGTCGTTATAAGTGGCGATGCTGTCACGGATATAGACCTCAGTGCTCTCATCAATTTCCACCGCGAGAAGGGGGCTTTGGTCACCATCGCCTTGTACCGCGTTCCTAATCCATTGGAGTACGGCGTAGTTATAACCGACGATGATGGCCGTATAATCCAGTTCCTGGAAAAGCCCGGCTGGGCAGAGGTCATATCCGACTGGGTTAACACCGGGATTTACGTTCTGGAACCGGAAGTTCTGGATTACATCCCCCAAGGCCAGCCTTTTGACTTCAGCAAGGACCTTTTCCCGATGCTTCTGAAGAAGGGCGCCCCCCTCTTTGGCTACAAGGCCTCAGGCTATTGGTGCGATATTGGAAACATCCAGGAATACGTCAGGGCCTCCTTTGATTTTCTGGAGGGCAAGGTTAACCTCGCCGAACCCGGCCAGAGGCTTGCGCCCGGAATATGGGTGGGGAAAGGGGTGGAAATCGCTCCCGATGCTAAAATCTACGGCCCCGTATACCTGGGGAACGAGGTCAAAATCAAAGGCGGGGTTGTAATCCAAGGGCCCGCCGTGGTCAGGGACTATACGGTTGTGGATAACAGGGCTTTCCTGGAGCGGAGCATAATCTGGCGCAACTGCTACATAGGGGAAGGCTCTGAGATTAGGGGCGCAGTTATCGGCAGGCAATGCACTATAAAATCCAATGTGGCTATCTTTGAAGGGGCTGTTCTGGGCGATAAGTGCCTTGTGGAAAGGGGCGCAGTAATCCACCCCAAAGTTAGGCTCTGGCCTGGGAAGGAAGTGGAAGCCGGCGCGACGGTTAAGAGCACGGTCATCTGGGGAGGGCTCGTTAGGCGAACTTTGTTCGGCAGGTACGGGGTTACAGGGGTGGTCAACGTGGACCTTACTCCGGAGTTCGCTTCCAAACTGGGCGCAGCCTATGGGGCAACCCTACCCAAAGGTTCAACGGTTACCATAAACCGGGACCCCCACCGCAGTCCCAGGATGATAAAGAGGGCAATTATCTCCGGCCTCCCCTCCGCCGGAATCAACGTCCTTGATTTAAGGACAGTACCTATCCCGGTAGCTCGCTACTACACCCGTATAACCCCCGCCCAAGGAGGGATACACGTTCGCCTCTCGCCCTATGACCAAAGGGTTGTGGATATAAAGTTCTTTGACCACCGCGGCCTTGACCTTTCCAGGTCTGAAGCGCGCAACGTGGAGCGCACGTTCTTCCAGGAAGACTTCCGCCGGGCTTACCTTAACGAAATCGGACTTATTGAATATGCCCCTGATGCCGTAGAGCGGTACCGCGCTAATTTCTTGTCCGCGCTCAACGTTGAGGCCATAAGGGCCGGTGGGTTCCGCATCGTTGTGGACTACGCTAACTCTCCTAACGCCTTTGTCCTGCCTGATATCCTCAACGAGCTTAAAGTGAATGCCGTGACCCTCAACGCCAGCCTGGACGAGAACAAATTGGCCATCTTGAGGGAAGAGTTTGAGGCCTCGCTGGAGCAGCTTCGCTCCATATGCTCGGCAGTGAAAGCTGACCTTGGGGTTAGGCTGGAGGTTGGAGGGGAAAAGCTCTTCGTAGTTGACGACAGAGGCCGGCTCATTCCCGAACCCATATTCGCTGCCGCTATGGTAGAACTGGCTTTCAAGGTTTGGGGGCCAGGCAAAGTGGCTGTGCCTGTAAACCAGCCTTTAATCTTTGAAAAAATTGCCTCCCGCTACGGCGGAGAAGTTATCCGGACCAAGGTTGACCTTGGCCACTTGATGGAGACGGCGGAGAAAGAAAAGGTGATAATTGCTGCCGATGGCACAGGCAACATAATTTTGCCGCGCTTCCATCCTGCCCCTGATGCCCTTTTCGCCTTGGCTACTTTGCTGGAATTCCTCGCTTTGCAAAAGGTGAAGCTCTCCGACGTAGTGGACTCAATCCCTCCTTACTATCTCGAGCACCGGGAAGTCCCCTGCCCGTGGGAATCTAAGGGGCAAGTGATGCGGCTTTTGAACGAGCAGTACAATGATACCCCGCACGATAACATTGATGGCATAAGGATATGGCTTGGAGAAGAGTCCTGGGCCCTCATACATCCTGACCCTGATAGGCCTTCCTTCCACGTCTACGCCGAGGCCAGCTCTCGTGCCGAGGCCAGAAGTTCAGCCGAAAAGTATGCCCGTATAATTGAGGGCTTCAGGGAGTAAAAGTTTCCGCGGGCACATCCCCCAAGCCCCCTGCCATGGGGCTTCGCCTTTATAACCCCTCTCGGAGGGGGGTTACGGGGGGTTTCCCATTTGGGCTTATGGTCCACTGTAACGTTGGATTAGGCTGAGGATAGCTGGGTCATCTGGGAAAGAAGGGGTTAACAAGGTTGAGCTCCATTCATAGCTGGTTATCCGGCCTTTTGAGTCTAAGTCCAGTCTGGCAAAGCCTACCTCTCGCCCAGCGTGGCCAGGAGTAGGAGCTTCAGCTATTACAGCTAAAGAAGCATTGGTTTCGTTCCAGAAAGGTTCGGGTTTTTGCCCCACAACCCCACCCCATACTACGAGGTCTACCCCATCCTCGGCCCCAAGCCTCTTAGCTATCTCGCCTCCGGTGTGAGCAAGAACTATCACAATATCTGCTTCCCTCCTCAATTTCCTGATGTAATGCCGGCCGGTCTCCAGCGGGTCAAGGACCCGATAGCCCATAATTGGCGGTATCGGTAGCCCTGTAAGGCCGAGGATAGCTATGCGGTGGCCTCTGACCTCAAAAAAGGCGTACGGGGAAGCCAATAGTTTGCCATCCTCCTTAAGCACATTGGCCGAAAGGATGGGGAAATTGGCAGTGGAGATAATCCTTTCAAGCGCTTCTTTAGGCAAAGTGAGGTCTTTCTCCCCAAGCGCCGCTGCCGAATAGCCCATCATGTTCATGGCTTCTACGATTATCAAGCTTCCGGTCTTGCGGGTGAGAGGAACATCGCTCCAGAAAGCATCCCCGGCGTCAAGGAGAAGGACGTTTTCGTACCTGTTGCGTATTTCCTTAACGAAGGAGGCCCGCCGGGCCAACCCGCCTATCGGTGGCCTTCAGCCGCAGGGGAAGACGTAACCCCACGTATCGTTAGTGTGAAGGACTACAAGCTCCAGAGGCTGAGGCGTGGGAGTAGGGGTTGAGGCGGGAATCGGCGAAGGGAGCGGGGCTGGGGAGCAACTTATAAGGACCAAGGCCAAAATAGCCATCAGGCTAAACCGCTTCATCCAGAGCCGCCCTCCAGAGGAATAGTGAAGGTGAAAGTGCTGCCTTGGCCCGGAGTGCTTTCTACCCATATCCTACCACCGTGGGCTTCCACGATTTGCTTGGCTATGCTCAAGCCGAGGCCTGAGCCTGAAACTTCCTCTTCGGCCCGTCCCCTGTAGAATTTTTCAAAAATGTGAGGGAGCTCCTCGGGCAAAATCCCGATGCCGGTGTCGGAAACCGAAATCCTCACTTCTTTCCCCGCTAATTCTGCTTTAACCTCTACGAACCCTTCATCCCGGTTGAACTTTATGGCATTGCTCAAAAGGTTCAGGACAACCCTTCGGAGCCGGTCTTCATCGGCTAAGACGTAGAAAGAGCCTGGAGGGATGGAAAGCTTGATTTTGATTTTGCGTGGTTCAGCTTGGGGGCGCATAATGGCAATGCATTCCTCAAGAAGCTGCCGAATCTGGACCGGCTTCTTAATTATCTTAACTCGCCCCGACTCTAACCGCACCAGGTCCAGGAAATCGTTTATTAAGCCCGAAAGCCTTGTCGCTTCCCGATGGACGGTTTCCAGAAAGCGCCTCGTAGTAGCGGGGTCAAGCTCGTGGTCAAGCATGAGCTTGACATAGCCTATTATGGAAGTGAGAGGGGTGCGGAGCTCATGAACCAAATCGGAGATGAAGTCGCTCTGCTGGAAGAGGCGAGCGTTTTCTATGGCCACAGCCGCTTGAGCAGCCAGAATCTCCAGGAGCTTTACATCTTCCTCATTAAATGGCTCACCCCCTCTCTTGTTCAGGACCTCTAACACTCCTATGATTGTGTCCTTGACTTTGAGGGGGACTCCCAGGATAGAGCGGGTTTGGAAATGGGTCACGGTATCCACAACGCCGTAGAAATTGGGGTCGGCCCTGACGTCTTCTACGATTAAGGGCTTGCCTTCTTGGACTATCCTTCCGGCAATGCTTCCCTCAAGCGGAACTGGGATCTTCAAGATGGCTTCTGGCCTTACCCCCGTGGCCGCCTCAAAGTAAAGGGTTTTGGTCTTGCGGTCCAAAAGCAGGATGGAGCTGGCTTCAGTGTTGGTAAGCTCAGTTGCTAAATGGACTATCTTGTCCAAGAGGTCTTGCAGGTGGAGGGTGGAACTGAGCTCAAGGCTTATTTCCAAAAGCCTTTCCAAACGCTTAACCTTTTCTTCCATCACAGGACTGCAAACTCAAGCCCTTTTCGGGCCTTGGTCAAGATTTCAACCCCTTCCTCTTGCACTACCACAATGTCTTCAAGGCGGATTCCTCCCCAGCCGGATATGTATATTCCGGGCTCCACGGTTATAACGTTTCCAGCTTGAAGTGTATCTTTAGAAAGCTTCCCAACCCTCGGCTTTTCGTGCACGGCCATCCCCACGCCATGCCCAAGGCCGTGACCGAACTGAGGACCATACCCTGCTTTTTCTATGACTTTGCGCGCTATGGAATCGGCCCTGCGGGCTCGCATCCCAGCCCTTATGGCTTTCTCGGCTTTTTCTTGCGCTTTGAGGACGATGGAGTAAATTTCGCGGAAGCGCTCATCAGGCTTGCCCAGCACAACCGTCCGGGTCAGGTCCGAACAATACCCATCAACCACGCACCCGATGTCAATCACTATTGGCTCCCCTTCTCTTATGGGCTTATCGGAGGCTCTGGCGTGTGGGAGAGCACCATTGGGCCCCGAGGCCACTATTAGGTCAAAGGCTACCTTCTCTGCCCCATGGGTCCGCATGAACGATTCAATCTCCCAGGCCACTTCCTTCTCGGTCATCCCCGGACGAAGGATTTGGCAAGCGTGAGAAAAAGCCTCATCGGCTAAGGCCACCGCTTTGCGTATCGCTTGTATCTCCTCCGGCGTTTTCACACTCCGGATTTCGCCGACGATATCCTGGCAAGGGACCCATTTCACCTTCCGGGTTGCCTTGCGCCACTTCCTGTATTCTTCTACGGTGAGGTAAAAGCTTTCAAAGCCTACGGTCTTGACCCCCGCTTCGTCCAGAAGCTTTGGGAGAACATCCGTGAACTCTTTCTCTACCTTGACTAAGGTGAAATTGGGGCATTCTCGCCCAACTTGCTCGTAGTATCGGAAATCGGTGGCGATGTAGGCGGAATCGGGCGTTATGAGGAGGATTCCAAAGGAGCCGGTGAAGCCTGAGAGGTAACGGCGGTTTTCCGGCTGGATTACTAAAAGCCCATCAAGGCCTTTAGAAGCCAAGAATTCCCTAACCTTTTCCAGGCGCATTTTTACCTCCGGCGAACAAAGGTATAAGCCAAGAGCAGGCCGAAAAGCGCCAGTGCTACTCCGGCTGCCGCCGCTGAAGCCCAAAGCGTACCTGCCCTCTGGACTTTGCCCACTTTCCCTAAACCTGAAAGCTTTATGATTATTTCGCCCCCTTTGGGAAGCTTTTCCCCCTCAAAATTTAAGTAAATGTCACCGGCTTGCGCAATATCCTTCCCCCGCCTGGTTCCAGGAACTTCCACCTTAAAGCCTAAATCTTCCACAAAGACGTTGTAGCTTTCCACAGGGTAAAGGATTCGTCGCTTTATTTCCACGGAATCCCCTTGGGCAGGAAGGAGGTAAAACAAAGTCACAGGCTGAGGCATAGAGCCCGGCGGGATCGGGAAAGGAAGGAAGGCTTCTCCTCCTTCAAAGATGAGCGAGTCGGAGTCAAATTCCAAAATTTCAGGTGGGAGAGGGAAGCGAAGGCTTTTTCCTTCCTTGGGCGCAAAGGTTCTATCGCCATTGTTGACCACCGAGTACATCTCCATTGCCAACACAGCTTTTTCCTCTGGGTGCACGCTGAAGATGAAGTGGGCTTTTTCCACAGCAATCTCGGCATCGCTCTCGGTAGCTTCGTAGACCAGGATTGGGAGGATAAGTTTCTCCTGGCCTTCGGCGAAGGAGAGGACAGGACTTTGGTACGATATCCCTTGAAAATTTGCTTTTACTACATAGAGGAGGCTTTCATCGGTGTCCAATCCTTTGAAGGCAAAACGCCCTTGCTCATCTGTGGTGGCAGTTAAGGTCCCTTTTTCCGCTCCGCTGGAGTCAAATATATGCAAGGTAACGGTTATGCCTGGGACCGGTTCATTGCCCTTAGAGCCATTGAGGACATCGCCTTCTACAACGCCAGAGCCTTGAGCCGAGGCGAAGAAAGCTAAGAAGAAGACGCTGAAAAGCAGCACTAAGCCCAGTTTTCTCATCTTGCTTCTCCTTTCGGAAGCTTATGGCCGCAGCGGGAGCAGTATTTATCCCCAGGCTTATATGGAGCACCGCAAGACGGGCAGTGTTTCGGTTCGGAACTCATCCCTTTCATCAATGGCCAGGCGACCCAGAGGAATACTGCCAAGGCCATAGCTATTACCGCTAACTTTTCCATTTTCCCCCTCCCTCAGGCCAGAGGGCAAGAACAGCCCCTAAAACCATCACCCCTCCCCCGACCCATATCCAGAAGACCATCGGGTTCACTTCTATTTGAAAGCTGGCTGTGCCATCCTCTTCAAGCTCTATAAGGATCACGTACAAATCCTCGGCAGGGGTGCTTCTCAGGCCGATTTCGCTCACCCATTGCCCAACATTGTAATGGAAATTTTTCTCAGGGCGGATTTCACCCACGAGGCGGTCGCCTTTGTACGCTTCTAATTGAGCCAAGAAGCGTTCCTTAGTAGGGAGGCTCTGGTGTTGGAAGTTTACGTATTTCAAGACGTAATCGCCGATTTCGGCTGTCTCTCCCGGCTTGAGGGAAACGAGGGTCTCGGCCTTGTAGAAAGAGGAGCCAACTACTCCAAGGGCCAAAAGGACTATCCCCGCATGGACGAGGTAACCACCGTATGGCCGAGGGATAAGGCGTCGCTTGCGGGCAAATTCTCGGAGCCCTTTGGCCAGTTCTTGGATTACTCCAACGAAGGCAAAGCCTACGATGCCCCAGCTCAAGATAGGGAACAGGCCCCTTTCACCCAACGCAATGGGAACGACAAGCCCCAGGAGAGCACCAGAGGCAGGGAGAATTGCCCGGCGCAAGAATGCTTTGGAGGAAGTGGCCCCCCAGCTTAGGCCAACGCACAGCCCCAGAAGCAGCACTGTAATCGCTGTTAGAGGCATGAAAGTTTGATGGTAGAAGGAAACGTCAACGCTTGCCTCTTGCCCTTGAAAAGCAGAACTAAGGGTAGGGAAAAGTATGCCCAAAAGCAACACTAAGGCCTCGCCGAAGAAAAGCCAATTTAGGTAGTATAAAGCTATGTCCTTGGATAATAGGGCGCTTTCTACCTTCTTGCCAGTGAAGTTAGCGCGGCGTTTGAAGGCTACAAGACCGGTTAAAAGTGCCCAGAAGGCAATGAAAGCCACAAAGTAAAAGCCCAAAGGCGATTGGGCAAAGGCATGGACCGATTTGATTATGCCGGAGCGGGTCACGAAGGTAGCAAAGAGGCAAAAGAGGAACGTAAGGGTAATGAACAAGAAACTCCACCCTTTAAGGTAATGCCTCCTTTCTGCCACCACAGCTGAATGCAGGAAGGCGGTAGCCGTGAGCCAAGGGATGAGAGAAGAGTTCTCCACAGGGTCCCAAGCCCAGTAACCTCCCCACCCCAGCTCAATATAGGCCCACCAGCCGCCTATGATTATTCCGGCTCCAAGGAAAGCCCAAGCTACTATAGCCCAAGGCCTTATCCTCTTAAGCCAATCTTCCAGAGGCTTGCCAGCAAGCAAGTAAGCCAGAGCATAAGCAAAGGGTATGGTCAGACCAGC
Source organism: uncultured Anaerolineae bacterium (assembly GCA_964590555.1). Lineage (GTDB taxonomy): Bacteria > Chloroflexota > Anaerolineae > SpSt-600 > SpSt-600 > SpSt-600. The sequence goes on from CAZPWR010000218.1 coordinate 9,354, forward strand.
GTAGCCAGCGAAGACCGTAGGCGGATGTATCATCATGCTGAAGTTCTCTAAGAGTGGATTGAGACCCAGCCCTTCGGAGTGAAAGCGTGAGGAGAAAGCGAAGGGGTTGCTTGCCAGCGCCAGGACCAAAGCGAAGAAAGCTTCTACCCCAGCCAAAGTAGCTAAAGCGTAGTCTTGGATAGCTTCATCCTCTCGGCTCAGGTTTAGAGAAGTAAGCAAGGTGAGGATTGAAAGCAGCCACAGCCACAAAAGCAGCGAGCCTTCCTGGCCTGCCCAGAAGGCGGAAAAAGCGTAAATGGGCGGAAGAGCAGTGCTGGTGTGGCGGAAGACATAATCCACCGAGAAATCGCGCTTGAGCAAAAGGTAAATCAAGGATAAAGAGGCGATGGTGACCAAGGCAGCGGCAGCCTGGATTGCCCTCAGGGCACTTTTAGCCAGCTCTGGGTAACCCTGGGAGCGCGCTAATAGAAAGCTCAAAACCGCGTAGAGGGTGATCACAAACGTTAGCAATATTGCCGAATAGCCTATAGTAGCCATCAATCCCCCTTATTGACTTTTCTCCTGGTACTTGGAAGGGCATTTGAGGAGCAGGCCTTTGGGGTTAACCTTGAAGACCCCTTCTGGAGTATACTGCCCTTCCACCACTGCTTCAGCTCCATCCCTGAGCATATCGGGGCGGGGTCCGTGGTAAATTACCGGCAATTTGCCGCTCTCATCGGCTATCTCAAAAGTGAGGGTTAGGGTTTGGGGGTCCCACTGGATGGAATTCTCCACCACCTTCCCAGCCACCCTTACCGTTTTACCATAGATGGAAGGCCCTTTTGCCTTCAGTTCTCCCACTGTAATGTAGTAAACAGAAGAACCACTAAGGCCTGTCACTATCAAGTACAGCAAAGCACCGATGATAACAATTGCCCCAATTACTAACCTTTTATTCATAGCTTTTACTCCTTTTGCAAGTTGTTTAAAAGAAAACGCACGCAGCCACAACTGAGGCGCATTTTTTCACTTGCCACGAGACTGAAACTATACGGACTTCATCGGGCTTAAGGCCTCTCCTGACCAGAGCAAACTCAATCTTTCTTTCCACTTCCCTCCGCACTTCTTCCTCGCTTTTCCCAATGCCCCCTTCTTCCATTATTACCCCAAATCCATCTCGGCACCGGCCAAAACCAACCGCTGCTGAGATAATTGTGCCCGGGGTGGAGGAAGACACTGCTGCATATACTACCGGGAGAAAAGCCCCCTTGGGCAAAGGGTTCAACTTTTCCACAACTTTTACATTTGGAGGGATTATGCTTGAAACCTTCACCAAGTTTATATCCCCGATGCCTGCTTCCAGGAGTGCATTGTCAAAGGCGTTTAGCTCCGTTTCCCCTTCAGCAGCTCCGCATACTAAGCAAGCAAACTTGGGGTCAAACACGGCTTCCTCCTTAAACCGTGGCAGTTTCCTCATTGAAATAAAAGTCCAAGGGGAAGACCTCGGTATCCGGACCTGGCTTTTCCAAAAGCTCTATCCGGTAGTGGGCCGACTTGTACCACTCCTTTTGGGGCAATACTTGAGTTGGGAGGTACTTCCAGGCCCGCATTGACTCCATGTAGGGCCAATTGGCGTAAACGTTGAAGTCATCTATGATGTCGGTGATGACAGCCCCTTTCTCCAGTAGGAACTTCTGGATGGCTTGCCACTTTTTGAGGGAAGCTTCCCTGTGGGTGAACCCGAAGTATCCGGCGCTTCCTGGGCCTTTCAGGCAAGAGAGGCTGCGGCTCAAGAAGGCTTTCATCCCTTCGAACGATTCTGACGGGTCAGTAATGAAGGTATCAAAAGCTCCTTGGAGTTCTTCGGGGAGGGGGTAGCGGAGGTCGTGCTTCAGAACTTGGATTTCAAGCCCTTCTTTATCCGATACTTCTTGGATGAACTCTAAAATCCTATCGTCTATATCAATAACCGTTACTCTCTTGGGAACCCCTGTAAGAGCAGCTGCTATGCTGACAAGGTCGTCATCTCCAAGGACCATGAGGTTTAGCCCAGCCAAATCACCCTTTTGCCACATCAAGGCTACCCTTGCTACTGTTACCTCTTCTAAGACATAGCCTTGGTCGTAATCCCTAATGGCTTCAGGACGGTTGCGAGCTATATCCTTGAACTTTTCGGCCACTTCTTTGAGAAGCCCTACATCTATCCCTTTCCCCTTGCAATGCGGACAGGCAAAATCTCGGCAAGGTGTGAGGTTAAGGGAAGTGGCCAATTCGCGGCCTTTGGGAGTCAATTTTAGGGAGGAATTTTGCACCTCCACAAGCCCTTCCTTAGCCAGCTCCTTCCAAACTTCGCAAAAAGCCATGATAGGGATATCAGTTAAATCCAGGACCTCCCAAAGGTTGTCAGTAGTAAGGAGAGCCTCAAAGGTGCGCCTCAGATCCCGCTCCCTTACCGGGAACTTTTCGGCCACCCTCTCAGCCAAGGCTCTAAGTTCCATAGGCTCTGCCTCCGGACGAAAGTTGATTTGGGCAAATTATACCCAGGTTTGCTTTTGCTACCAAATCGGTGTATTATCTTTTGGGCATTTTGAGAGGGCAGGGAAATATGGTGGTTCTGGGCATTGAAACCTCGTGCGATGAAACCTCGGCAGCGGTGGTGAAGGACGGCCGTTACATCCTTTCCAATGTGGTCGCTTCCCAAATAGAGATTCACCGCCGGTACGGAGGGGTCTTCCCCGAAGTTGCTTCCCGGCAGCACATCCTCTCAATAATCCCAGTGATAGAGAAGGCTTTGGAGGATGCTCAAGTTGACTGGGGAGATTTAGGCGGGGTGGCTGTCACTCACGGCCCAGGTTTGGCCGGCTCCCTTCTTGTCGGGGTGAACGTGGCTAAGGCTATAGCTTGGGCCAAAGGTTTGCCTTTGATTGGGGTAAACCACATTGAAGCCCACATCTACGCTAACTGGCTTGTGGACGAACCCCCTGAGGAGTTCCCACTTCTTTGTCTGGTGGTCTCTGGCGGGCATACTTCCCTCTTCCTGATGAGGAACCACGGGGAATACGAAGAGCTTGGCCATACTCTGGACGACGCCGCCGGGGAGGCCTTTGATAAAGTCGCCAGGCTTCTGGGGCTTGGCTTCCCCGGAGGGCCGGCGATAGAGCGAGAAGCTCAGCGTGGCAACCCCGAAGCTTTCAAGCTCCCAAGAGCTTGGCTCAAAGGGACTTACAATTTCAGCTTCAGCGGGCTTAAAACCGCCGTCCTGAGGGAAATCCAGCGCTACGGCGATGGAATTTCCCTCAAGCCGGGGGTTAAGCTCCCGCCAGGCGTGCCCGTTGCTGATTTGGCGGCCTCCTTCCAAGAGGCAGTAGTAGACGTTTTGGTGGAAAAGACCCGCCAAGCTGCTTTGAATTATAAGGTTAAGGCAGTGCTTCTGGCCGGGGGAGTAGCAGCCAACTCCCTCCTCCGGGAAAAAATGAAAGCCTTGGTCCCTGTGCCGGTCCGTTGGCCTCCACCGGAGCTATGCACCGATAACGCGGCTATGGTAGCCGCAGCCGGCTACTTCAACTTGATAAAGGGCCTTAGGAGCGGCTGGGACCTGGACGTAGTACCGAACTTGAAACTTGGAACGAGGAGGTAGTCATGGTAGAAGAGTACATTTTCCCTAAAAGCGTAGAAGAGGCTTTAGAGCTCTTGGAGCGCTACGGCGGAGAAGCCCGCATAATCGCTGGCGGGACCGACCTCGTCCTCCAGTTGAGGAGGGGGGAGGTGAGGGCTCGGGTTTTGGTGGATATAACTCGCATCCCTGAGATTAGGGGGATAAAAGAAGAGGATGGCTTCATCTGGGTCGGCGCAACTACCACCCACCAAGAAGTAGCCGAATCCCCGCTTATCCAGGCCAAGGCCAGCCTCCTGGCCAAAGCTTGTCGCAGCATCGGTTCCCTCCAAATCCGGAACGTGGGCACCATCGGTGGCAACCTCGTTAACGCCATGCCCGCTGCCGATTCGGCCATTGCCCTTGCGGCTTTGGATGCAGAGGTAGAAGTAGCCAGCAAAGATGGCAGCCGCTGGATACCAATCACTCAATTCCATGTAGATGTTGGGGAATGCTGCATAAACCCATGCCTTGAGCTGGTCAAGGGGGTCCGTTTCCGTCCCCTGGGTAAGAACGAAGGCTCATCCTTCCAAAGGCTTGCCCGGCGTCAGGCGCTAATCCTGCCCATCTTAAATGTTGGAGTGGTGGTAGGCTGGGAAGAGGGACAGTTTTCCAGAGCGGCCATAGCCATAGGCCCTGTGGCCCCTATACCTTTCCGGGCTCAGAAGGCTGAAGAATACCTCAAGGGTTCTCCAGTTTCAGCGGAGAGCATAGAGGAAGCCGCACGTTTAGCACAGGAGGAAGCGCAACCTCGTTCCAGCCTCCTGCGTGGCTCAGCTGAATACCGTAAGGACATGGTCAGGGTCTTAGTTCGCCGTGCTCTCATGGAAGCGGCCCAAATTCCCGGTCACTCCATTTAATAGCGTGTTTAGGAACTAACCTCCGCTCTACGCTTCCCGAACTCTTTCCGAATTGCATTCCGCTTCCACTGAGCAGTCCCTCTAACAATAGAGGGGAAATCCTCTCCCCATTGGCCTTTTTCACCCCATGTTTCTCGTAGGGTGAGCTCGTCAGCCCCTCCTTGCAATACCGTTGGTAGTAACTGCATACTCCAGACCTTCCCTCCTAACGTTTCAATCCTCCGAAGGGGATTAACTTCATCGTCACTCAATTCCTCAAGTGGGATTCTCTACAGGGGCCGGAGTAAGACCATTACTCGTCCTCCCCGGCATCTACGAGAGAGCGGCAGGCTGCTGCAATACGGTTCAGGACATCAGGCAAGTTCTCCAGGACTTCCCGATTGGGTATCCGCAGGACCCGCAGGCCGCGCGCCGCCAGAATCCGATCCCGCTCTTTATCGTATTCTACCTGCTGCTGGTGAATGTCCCCATCTATCTCCACAACCAATCCGGCAGCGTGGCAACAGAAGTCCACCATGAAGCCGTCAATGATTTGTTGGCGTATGAACATATTCTCCTGAAGCAGAAAGGCCGCAATGATGCACAAGGCTCCACAACGTTGTAGGCAGCATCCTTGCGCCAAGAGTTGCGATCTTGAGGGGAACGAGGAGTAGGGCAAGGTTTGTCCCGATGGATGCTGTTCAGGATGCGCCTAAGCGTGGCCACCCTTATTTTTGCCCACTTCTCCTCTTGCTCCGGGGTAAGGATGATTGCACGAATGTCAGAGCCATAGGAGGGGCCCCTTTCCCGACTTCGGGGATGCCTCTCGTTCAAGAGGCACCCTCGCTCCTTTCGGTTGGCCTCTCCATCTTAACCTCCGGTAACATTATCATTTGAGTGCACCGTGTGGCTTCGGTAACATTACGTAATAGAACATGCCTTTTTGACTAACCCCCAAACCGATGGTATCATTTTTACGGAGGGAGGGAAATGCTTACCCCTGTGGAAAAGGCCATAAGGGAAAGGCGTTCGGTAAGAGCTTATAGGGACGAGCCTGTTCCAGATGAGCTTCTCCAGAGGGTTCTGGAAGCTGCCCGCTGGGCCCCAAGCGGGGTCAATGCCCAGCCCTGGCATTTTGTAGTGGTTAGGGATAAGAAAAACCGAGAATTCCTGAGCGCACACTCCCGCTTCCTCTTCGTCCGCAATAGACATATCTCAGAAGCACCTGTTAGTATCATCATTTGCGGTGACCCCCGCCGAAGCAAGTGGTATTGGGCCGATTGTTCCTTGGCCGGAGCAAACATAATGCTTGCCGCCCATGCCCTCGGCCTTGGAACTTGCTGGATAGGCATATTTGATGCTCCCGCAATCAAAAAATACTTTGCTATCCCCGACCCCTTAGAGATAATAGCCATAATAACCCTGGGTTACCCCGAAGAGATACCCGACCCGCCCTCGCGTTTACCTCTGGAAAAAATCGTGCACTACGAATCATTTGACCCCTCCCATACTCCCTCACCCATAGATGTGGCTACCCGAGCGGGGCCTCTGACTGTAGCGCACAAAATTTTAAAGCTTATCTTCAGGAGGTAGAGCCATGAAGAGGCTTATAGAAGGGGTTAAAGTGCGCCAACTTAAAATCATACCCGATGAAAGAGGCTATTTGATGGAAATGCTCCGCTCTGATTGGGAGGAGTTCCAGAAGTTCGGCCAGGTTTATGTGACCGCTGTTTACCCTGGCGTGGTCAAAGGTTGGCATTACCACAAGAAGCAGACTGACCACTTCGTGTGCATAAAGGGGATGGCCAAAGTTGTCCTTTACGATGGCCGGGAAGGCTCCCCAACTTATGGGGAGATAAATGAGTTCTTCATCGGCGAGCTGAACCCCGTGCTCCTCACTATCCCGCCTGGCGTCATCCATGGCTTCAAGGGGATAAGCACCGAGATGACCCTTATCGTGAACATCCCCACCGAGCTTTACAATTACGATAACCCCGATGAGTACCGGATACCGCCACACAGTGGGGAGATTCCTTACGATTGGGCCAGGAAGGACGGATAATGGGGATTGAAAAGAAGCTGGAGTTTTTGGGGAAGGCTGCTCAATACGATTTATGCGGGGAAGCCTGCAGCCCCATGGTCCACCGCTTGAAAGATGACCTTGGGCGATGGCTTTACCCGGCCGTCCTTCCCGATGGGAGGAGGGTTGTTCTCCTCAAGGTTCTCTTAACCAACGCTTGCGTCAACAATTGCCTTTATTGCGCCAACAGGGCCGGGAGAGATTGCCCTCGGATGTCCTTCACGCCGGAAGAGTTGGCTTCTACTTTTGATGCCCTTTGGCGCAAAGGGCTGGTAAAAGGCCTCTTTTTAAGCTCCGCAGTGGACGGCAAGCCCGATGAAGTCATGGCCCGGATGGTCGCCACGGCTGAAATCATCCGGCGCCGATACGGTTTCCCTGGTTATATCCATCTGAAAGTGATACCTGGGGCCAGCAAAGCAGCGGTTGAAGCCTTGGCCCGCTGGGCCACAAGGATATCGGTAAACCTTGAGGCTCCTTCACCTGAGGCTCTCAAGCGCATAGCACCAGCTAAAGACTTCACCGAGAGCCTTTTCGCTCCGATTGCCTGGCTCAAAGAGTTGATGGAAGAGGGGAAAGTTCTCCTGCCAGCGGGTCAGACCACTCAGTTCATGGTTGGCCCCGGCGGTGAGAAAGACCGAGAACTCCTTCGGCTGGCCCAATCCCTCTACAGGGATTTCGGCTTGCAGCGCGTATACTACAGTGCTTTCCAGCCCATCCCCGGCACCCCTTTTGAAAACCACCCTCCCACCCCTGCCTGGCGCGAAAATCGCCTCTATCAAGCCGATTTCCTCTTAAGGCGCTACGGCTTTACGGTTGAAGAGCTACCGTTTGACTCGGAGGGGAACTTGCCCAGGGAAGGAGACCCCAAACTCATCTGGGCCCTCAAGCACCCTGAATTTTTCCCGGTGGAAATCAACACCGCTGATTACCATCAGCTTTTGCGAGTTCCAGGCATAGGCCCCCGCTCCGCCCGCAGGATAATCTCTGAACGCAAGAAGGGAAGCATCAATTGCCTTGAGGATTTGAAGAAGCTTGGGATAGTGACAAAGCGGGCGGCTCCTTTCATAACCCTCAAAGGTAAAAAGCCAACGTTCCAAATGGCTCTGATTTAACCGGAGGAAGGGAATGCGCTTTCTCATCACCGGGGGAGCAGGATTTATCGGAGCTGCTTTAGCCAACAGGCTTGTCCAAATGGGTTACCATGTAAGGGTTATAGATGACCTAAGCGCAGGCGATCCATCTCGCCTTGACCCCAGAGTAGTCTTTACCCGAGGGGACGTTAGGGATGTGCCAAGGCTTTGGAACTTACTCCAAGGGGTAGATTGCGTATACCATTTGGCCGCCAAAGTTTCAGTTCCCGAATCCGTCCTTTATCCCAGGGAATACAATGAAGTGAACGTAGGGGGGACAGTGGCCTTAATGGTAGCGGCAAGGGATGTCGGCGTCAAGCGAGTAATCTTAGCATCATCCGGCGCTGTTTACGGAGAGCAAAGCCAGCAGCCGGTGAACGAGGACCAAAGGCCCAATCCCCAGTCTCCTTATGCGGTCAGCAAGCTTGCTTCTGAATATTATGTCAACACTTTGGGAGCGCTGTACGGCATAGAGACCGTAATCCTCAGGATTTTCAATGCTTATGGCCCTGGGCAATACCTCTCTTTCTATCGCCCCCCGGTTATCCCTCAGTTCATGAAGAAGGCGGTGGAGGGAGGGTCCCTGGTTATATATGGCGATGGCAACCAGACGAGGGATTTCGTTTACATTGACGACGTTGTAGATGCATTGGTTGCTGCTGCTACAGCGAACGAGGTAAATAGAGCCATCATCAACGTAGGCAGTGGGGAGGAGACAAGCATAAACGATTTGGCCAAGAAGGTGGCCAAAGTCGTGGGCAAGGATGTAGAAGTAATCCACAACAGAGCCGAAAG
>CAZPWR010000219.1:0-1677 GCA_964590555.1 uncultured Anaerolineae bacterium
CTTTCTTTGCGTTGCTTGCGGCGGCGGGGCTTTACCTTTTCCTCTATGGCACTAAGCTGGGCAAGTCCGTCAGAGCCGTGGCTATGAACAGGGCTGCGGCCGAGCTTATGGGGATAAACACAGTGCAGGTTTTAGCTTTCAGCTTTGGCCTGGGAACAATGTTGGCGATGATAGCGGGGGGCTTGATAGCTACCCTTTTCCCCTTTACAATCCTTTCCGGAAGCGTTTATGAGCTCAAGAGCTTCGTGATATGCGTTTTGGGTGGGCTTGGTAACCCCGCTGGAGCCCTCGTAGGAGGTATAATCCTCGGCCTCTTGGAAGGAGGGACCTCAGCTTTCATTCCAGTGAGCTGGGTTCCGGTGATTGAGTTCGCTTTGCTGGTGTTAATTCTCTTAGTTAAACCAAAAGGCCTTTTAGGAGGTTAAAATGGCTCGTTTCCGTTCCCCTTCTTTCTGGCTCCTTATGGCTTTTATGTTGGGAATAATCCTGTGGCCCATAGTTACTCGTTCGCCCTATGCCAGAGAGCAGGCTTTTGTCCTCTTCATGTACCTGGCTTTAGCTTCAAGCCTTAACATAATCTTGGGCTATACAGGCTACGTTAGCTTCGGACACATCGTTTTCTTCGGGATAGGAGGTTATACCGGCTTCTACTTAATCCACCGTTACAATTGGCATATGATTCCAGCTGCTATTGTAGGAGGAATAGTTGCGGCTCTGATGGCATTCCTTCTGGGTTCGGCTATCCTTAGGCTGAGAGGGGCTTATTTTGCCATCGCTACCATAGGAATTAATGAAGCCGTCAAGGCCCTGGTCAGAAACTTACCATTCTTGGGAGGATCCACAGGAATGTATTTTGACTTCAAAGTTTACGAACCTTATGGTGGCCCTGGCAATGCTCTCTGGCTCTCCTATTATTGCTTAGCTTTTCTGCTTTTAATCATCTTGCTGGTTAGTTACATAGTCCGTAGCTCCAAATTTGGGCTTGGGCTAATGAGCATAAGGGAAGACGAAGATGCAGCTACGATCCTGGGAATAGATTCAGCCAGGTATAAAACCTGGGCTTTTACTTTGTCGGCTTTCTTTCCCGGGATAGTGGGAGCAATTTTCTTCTTCAAGAACGGCAACATTGAACCCGGTGATGCTTTCAGGCTCTTCCTCTCAATTGAGTCTATCGTGATAATAATGCTGGGAGGGTTTGGGACGGTCTTGGGGCCTGTGGTAGGAGCTATTGTTTATGAAAGGCTCCGAGGCCTCTTACTGGTTAACCCCCTCCTTAAAAACCTCCATTTGGCGATGTCGGGGGTTGCTTTGCTTATCATTGTGCTATTTATATCCGTAGGCATTGTAGGCTTTTTACGCCAACGATTCCCTGTCTTAAGGAGGTACCTGATATGATTCTCTCAGTGCATGAAGTCCATAAGTACTTTGGGGGGCTTGCTGCCCTCAACGGGGTTTCTTTTGACGTAGAAGAGGGGGAAATCCTTGGGATAATAGGCCCAAACGGAGCTGGTAAGACCACCCTCTTCAATGTCATAAGCGGGGTCTATACCCCAGAGAAAGGAAAAGTGGTCTTCCAAGGCAAGGACATAACTGGCTTACCTCCTCACCAAATTGCCAGGTTGGGGATAGCAAGAACACATCAGATTGTTAAGCCTCTGCAGGAGCTAACGGTTAAAG
>CAZPWR010000220.1:0-2119 GCA_964590555.1 uncultured Anaerolineae bacterium
GCCCCCGGCGCTCTGCCTGCCCACACGCGTGCCGCCGCACCAAGGCCAGATCGCGCACGCCGCGGGCACTGAATGGTTTCCGCAGATGGTCCAATGCTTCCTTCATCGGCAGGCGGAACTCGCCGGTGGGCTTTCCCCGCAGGTCTTTTGCGAACTCTCCTTGAGGGTCCAGGACCAGCAGGGCCATCTGGGGATAGCGGGCATAAGCCAGAAGTATCATCTTGGCCAACACGGACTTTCCGGAGCCTGTTTTTCCAAAGATGCCCAGGTGGTAGGCCTCCCCTGCCCCATCGGGGCCACTGTCAAAATGCTTAAACCAAAAAGGCAACTTCGGCGTGGAGCCGTACACCCGACCCAGGTAGAACAATTGCGACCGATAAGGGGATAGCAAAGTTTCCAGAACATCGTCCGTTACCAGATGGATGTGGGTACCAGTTGCAGGCACAGTTCCCAGAATGCTGGGCCGGTAAGTGTTCCCATCTCGGCGGAAGACGGCGCTTACGTTCATTTCCCCCTGGTGGGTATCCTGCCGCTCGCTTACGGCTTCCACTCGCCCTCGCTGACGTATGATGCTACGCATTGTTGGGTTCTCGTGCCAAACGTTGCGCAACTTCACCTCGGTTATTTGTCCCAGAGCGTAATGAGGGAGGCCATCCTGGGTGTAACGGAAGATGGCCAATTCACCGACTAACTTTCGGTTAACAGCTCCGGCTAAAATGTCCAGCGCCAATCCTGTGGTGGAGGAGGGCGAGCCTACCACAGCAATGCGTTCGGCACGCTCTACTAATTGATCCAGACTCATCCTTCACCTCCTGGTTCGGTACGGTACCCGTGCAAGCTTAGAAAGACCTCTCCGATGTCTCCCGGATAGTGCTCGGCCACATATTGGCTCGTCACTTGTCGGAAAGCGGGGACCGCTTGGGGTAGATGTTTGACCATCCGGTCCGCCATGTAGAGGGGGTAGGGTTCTAAGACCGCCGGGGCCCCACACTGGTGCTTTACTGCTTGAATGACCGTCGCCAGCCGGGCATAATTCTCCACAACCGTCCGGCTCATCTCCAGCCGAAGAGCCGGGAGCCAGATATATGGCCGATAATACATCACTTGGATTTCGTTCAAAAGGGAAAGGATCCGCTCTCGTAGAAGCTCGCATTTTCCCTGCACTTCAGGAGCCAAGGGCGAGATGTTCAGATGCCAAGGTTCGGAAGGAGGCTCAAGGGCTCTGGGAGTTGTGAACTCCCCTGGCTCCAGGAGGAAACTCAACAGCGCCCGGTCGTCGTAGTTCTCGGGCCACCCCAATTCCTTTCCAACTTCCCGTTTAGTGGTGTACTTTGGCACGGCCAACCAAATCCGGTCAATACGCGAAGAAGCCAAAACGGTAGCATAAGCTTCCAAAAAATCGTGAACCCGTTTCAAGAAATGCTCAATGGTTCGGCCCTGCAAGGTTTGGCTTTTGTTCAGTGCCGGGTTGAAATAAATTAACGGCGTGGTCAGGGAGCCGTCTATAAACACCACTTCGTGAGGGGCCTGAACCGCCAGTTCCAATTCCATCCCAATCATCAAACCACGCAGGACAGTGCCAATTTCTGCTAAGTGGGGTTCTATCTCTACCCAAACCAAGTGACGGGGTTCCGGCCAATAGCGAGTTTCCGAGGGAGGCGTCAAACCCTCCACGGCAACTGCGGCAGCGGCGACCAAGTCGTTGGCAAGCAGACGCTCAACGGCGTAAGAGCCGTCTACGCCGCAGGTAGTAGGAATTGGCATATACGGCAATTCCCCTTCCCGCCGCAAAAGTCCAGCTTGGGCTAAATCTTGGCGCCATTTCTGTCGGCGCTCCCGAACTTGGGTTAGTTCGCTCAACACCTTTTGGCTAAGGCCTTCGGTCCGCTCAAGGACTTCCTCTACCAACGCAGCAGGAAGTTCCAGAAATGGGTATTCCGAGTTTTCCATATCAGCTCCCACCCCTTATCGCCTGTTGGAACAATAGCTTCTGGATATTCTCTTTTCGCCAATCTTTCCATCCATCTACCCTTTGGGCTCTTGGCAAAAGCCATCGCTCTTTCCACCATTCCACCAGATTGGAGAAAGGTAAGTCCCGGTATCGGGAGATCGGAAGAGC
>CAZPWR010000221.1:0-7172 GCA_964590555.1 uncultured Anaerolineae bacterium
CTTAATGGAAAAAGCACTCTTCGCTGTGGATGAACTTACGGGCTTAATCGTAGCAGTGGCTCTGGTTCGGCCAACTAAAAGCATATTGGATGTGACCGTGGAATCAGTCAAGAAGAAGTGGAAGGAGAAATCTTTTGCGGCAGGGGTCAAGCGGGAGGATATTGAGAGAGGAGCCCAAGAGCTTGGAGTGCCTCTGGACGAGCACATCGGTGTAGTCCTTGAAGCCATGAAAGGGATTGCCTCCGAACTGGGGCTTGCTGGGAAGTAATTTATGGCTTTTTTTGCTGGTAAAGTTCTGGCAAGGGGCAAAAGCAAGGATTGGAGTTATCCAGCGGTTTGCCTCCTTGCCTTTTTAGGTTTATTAGCAAGTGCTCCCAGAGCGAGTATCCCGCAAATTTTAGCTGCCTCAGTTTCTTTGGCAATACTTTTAGGCAGGAAGAAGGATTTTGGCCTTTATTCCTTAGCCCTGGCTGCTGCCATTTTCACCCTGTTTTTCTCCCGCGACCTTGTCAGCTTCTTGAGCGCTTGGCTCTTGGTGGATGTGCTCTTGCTTGCGGGGTGGGGGGAGAAGAAAAGCATACCAGGGCACTTGCTCTCCCAAAGCGCAGGGATTTTAGCCTTCGTGGGCTGGGAGCATACGCGGTTTGAGCCGCTCCTTTTCCTTTCGGCCTTTGCCAGGGCTGGGTTCTTTCCCTGGCCTCGCTCCTACTTCAAATCCCGACGCTTGGCCTTCCTCCCGATAGCCATGGCTTTTTATTTGCTAAGCAGAGCAAGCCTTCCCGGCGGCCTTTGGCCCCTCGCCTTTGGCCTCTGGCTTGCCCTGGGGAGCGGACTTGAATTAGGTGGAAAAGAAGGCTTTCCTCAAGCGCTTTGGGGGATAACCATTTCCTTTGCCTTCTTTAAGGTTTGGAGCATCCCCATCCTCATTGGGGCATTGGCTGTGGCTTCTTTGAGGGAGCCGTTTGAGAAAGCCTGGGAAAAAACTGAAGCTATCGCTCCACGGCTGAGGGAAATTGCCCGGAACGCCGCCGAATTCGTGGAAGGAGAAGGGGGCTGGTTGTGGGTAGGGATTGGATTTGTGGCCCTGCTTCTGAGGTTGGGGCAGCAAGGTGAGGGCTTGGGGCTATCTAAAATTTTCTGGCGCGAGCTTTTCCCTGAGGGCTTGGGCCTCCTTAGCGCTGCCCTCTATTTACTGGTGGCTGAATCGGATTCGGCTATCTTGTTTTCGCTCCTGGCTCAATACATTATGGCTGCCTTCTACAAGTCCTACCCGACTTCGGAAAGTTGGCTTATACTGGCGAAGGCGACCCTCGGAGCGATGGTTTGTTTCATCCTCTACCTTTCCCGCTGGGGAGCTAAGTGGCTCCTCTTCCCCGGAACCGCAAGCCAGGGCAGGAAGGTGGAAAGCTGGTGGCCTTTGCGGTTGGTTTTAGGCCTTGGGGGTGGGTTTCTGGCTTTCGGGCTTGCGAACCGTTACCCTCTTTTCTCGCCTTCCCCTGAAGAAAGGCTTATAGTGTTCTGGCTCATAATCATCGGCTTATTGGGGACATTGGCTCCAGGCTCTGTCCTGCAGAAAGCAGCTGGCATCTTTACTTTCCTCAACGGGCTTGAGCTAACAGGTCTTGCCCTTAAGCCCATGGTTTGGTTCTTCCACCCGATGATAGCTTTGGGAGCTTCTTTCCTTTCAGCCTACGAGAGGGCGAGGAGCCGATGAAGGAATTGCCGGCCCTTCTTATCCCCTTCGGTACAGCTTTAGCCATTTATCTTCTACCCTTCCGGAGATTCAGCTTCTGGATTGCCTCGGTGGTGAGCTTAATCATGGCTTTCTTGGCCAAAGGGGAACTTAGGTGGGTATGGGGGTTTTTCGCTTGCGCTTTGCTTTTAGGAAGGTTTGCCAAAGCTTCGCCCTTCGCTGCCTTTTGGATAATGCTTAGCCTTGGGGCTGTGCACGCTTCTTGGCTATTTGCCCACGACCCTCTCAGCGCTCTGCTTTTGAGCTTCTCCTTGCTATTAGCCTTACCGTCCATCTGGGAAGAGCAAAAGCTTGACCTGCCTGGTGCTTCTGTTTTCCTATTGTTGGCCGTGGGGCCTTTTTTAACCATTGGGCTTCCTGCGGAGTGGAGGCAGGCAATTATCCTGGCCTCGCTCTTAGGAGCATTGCCGTTCCACCTCTGGGTCCGAAGCGTTATGAAAGATGGGCCATCATTCGGGGCCACTTTGCTGGCGACAGGCTTCAGAGCCGTTATCCTCAGCTGGCTTTTGAGGGAAGGGCTGAGGCCAGCTCCGGGCTTTCCCCAGGGACTTTTGCATTGGCTTGGGGTATTATCGGTAATTTGGGGCACCTTCCGGGCTGCTATAGCCGAGGATTGGGGGGAGCTGAGCGCTTATGCTGCCACAGCCGAAGCGGGAGCTTTGCTCCTCTTGGTCGCCGATGGCAAGCCTGAGGCCGCGTTCGTCTATTCCTTGCTGGCTGGATTGAGCCTTTTAGCTCTTGGGACAGGGGCTTGGGGTTTGAGGCGTTCAATGGAAGAAAGTTCCCCTGCAGTCCTTCCGGCCTTTCTCCTTCTGGCGGGAATTTTGGCTACGGCTGGTTTGCCTTTGACCCCAGGCTTCTCAGCTCAAATCTTGGCCTTAAATTGCCTTGCAAAATGGGAGGGTCTTTCAGTCGTTCTCTCGGGGTTTGGGACGATAGCGGGAGGGATAAGGCTTTTCAGGCCCTATGCCCTTGCCCTCCGCTCTGACCCGAACACTGAAATTAGCCGAGCCTTCATCCTACTCCTAACCCTCGTCCTCTTCCTCATGCTCGGCTTCGCTTTTTACGGCTAATCTCAAGCGCTGACTGGAAAGATTCTCCCACGACGAGCCTGAGCCAGCCTTCGCCGACCCCCTACTTCGCTATGCCCATGTAAATAGGGCCAAAATTGGCCCGGATGGTCATTTTCTTTGTGGTTTAAAATCAACCGCTACGCTACCACAGAGGCCCGACCGGCCTAAACCATGTAACAAGCTACGTAGTGTCCACCTCCCTTATCCTCAAGCGGAGGATGAGGGCTATCTTTGCAAATCCTTGTTGCCTGGAGGCATCGGTCCAAGAAGCGGCAAGTTGGTGGCGGATTTATTGGCTCCGAAATAGCTCCCTTTATCTCCGGAATCGGCCGCTTGTAACGGGGGTCGGGGACGGGGACAGCGGAGATGAGGGCGCGGGTGTATGGGTGAAGAGGCTTTTGTAAGACTTCCTCCGTCTCCCCCATTTCCACTATCTTGCCAAGGTACATAACCGCTAACTTGCTGGACATATACCTGGCCACAGCCAGGTCATGGGTTATGTAAAGGTAAGTGACCCCAAGGCGTTCGGCCAAGTCCAGCATGAGGTACATTATTCCCGTTCGGATGGAGACATCAAGCATTGATGTTGGCTCGTCGGCTACCACGAATGAGGGTTCAATTATGAGTGCACGGGCGATTGCCACCCTTTGCCTCTGCCCGCCTGAAAGCTCGTGTGGGAAACGGAAGAGGAAAGAGGATGGAGGAGTAAGCCCGACCAAAGCCAGCATCTGGGCAACCCTCTCTTCCCTCTCCAAAACATCCCCAATCCCCTGAACCACAAGGGGCTCCGCTACTGTATCAAATACGGTAAAGCGTGGGTTAAGGGATTCATAGGGGTCTTGGAAAATCATCTGGACATATCGGCGGAAGCGCTTCAGGCTTTCCCCTTTGAGCTTAGAAATGTCCACTTCTTCTCCATCCATTTTCATCAGGATGCGGCCGGAGGTAGGCTCCAAAAGCCGCACCAAAAGTTTTCCGGTTGTAGTTTTGCCTGAGCCTGATTCCCCCACAAGGCCAAGGCTTTCTCCCCGCTTTATTGTAAAGTTGACATCGTCAACGGCGTGGACAAAAAGGCTTTCCCTTCGGAAAAGGCCTCGTGTAAGGGGAAAAAGTTTGCGGAGGTTTTCCACTTGCACAAGTGTCTCGCTCATCCTTCAACCCTCCAGAGGATTCCAACAAGAAGCCATGTGGCCTGAACCATAATCTTTAAACTCAGGCTCTTTCTCCCGGCATATTTTAGTAGCATACTGGCAACGGGGGTGGAAGCGACAGCCAGACGGAGGGTTAAGGAGGTCTGGAGGTTCCCCCGGTATGGTCACAAGCTCCCTCTTAGGTCCTACAATGCTGGGGAAAGCGGACATAAGCCCAGCAGTGTAAGGGTGAATTGGATGGTGGAATATCTCTTCCGCATCAGCAAGCTCCACAATCTTTCCAGCGTACATTATCCCGATGCGATGGCTTACTTCGGCTATGACGGCGATATCGTGGGAGATGTAAATCATGGTAGTGCCGAGCTTTTCCTGAAGCGCTTTCAGCTCCCGGAGTATGTTATCCTGAACGATGACGTCTAAAGCGGTGGTAGGCTCATCAGCGATGATTAGGTCTGGATCGCATGCCAAAGCCATGGCGATAACAGCCCTTTGCCTCATCCCACCACTGTACTCGTGGGGGTATTGGTCCATAAATTTAGGGTCAAGGCCTACCAGGCGGAAGAGGTTGGCTACTTTCTCCCTGGCCTCATAATAGTCTATGTGGCCAAAGTGGGTCTCCATCGCTTCTATAATCTGGTCGCTGACCTTGTATACGGGGTTCAGGGAGTTCATGGCGGCTTGGAATATCATGGAGATGCGACGCCAGCGAAAGCGCCTCATCTCATCCTCGCTCAGGGGGACAAGGTCCGTGCCATCAAAGTAGATATGCCCACCCTTTATTATTGCGTTTTCGGGGAGGAGCTTCATTATGCTTATGGCCAGGGAAGTCTTACCGCAACCTGATTCTCCGACCAAGCCCAGGGATTCACCCTTGCGGATTTCTAAGTCAACGTTATCCACCGCCGAAACTTCGCCGGCTTTGGTCATGTAATGCATCGTAAAGTTTTCTATTTTAAGGATGCTTTCGGCCACTTCTCCCCCCTCAGATTAGATTATCGTTTGCGAAGGCGTGGGTTAACTACTTCATCCAATGCTCTCCCAACCAGATAGAAGGCAGAGCAGAGAAGGGTTATGGACAAACCAGCAGGCACGATGAGCCACCAAGTCTTGGGGTTAAGCAAATAGCCTGCCGTTTGGGCAGTGTGAATCATAAGGCCCCAGGACATCCGAATGTTTAAAAGGCCGAAGAAAGAGAGCACTGCTTCTGAGAATATAGCGCTGGTGACAGAGAACATCATGTACAAGAACGACAGGGGCATGAGGTTGGGGATAATATGGCGGAAAATTATGTGCCAATCAGACCCACCGGCTACCTTGGCCGCCTCTATGTAGGCCCGGACTTTTATGGTAAGGGCTTGGGATTTTATCACGATGCCGGTTCCGCCAAAGCCCGAAAGTATCCCTATAACTATGGCCAAGATTATGAGGTTCATCTTGAACATAGCGCTCAGGACGATAAGGATGGTGACGAAGGGGAGCATTATGATTAGGTCCGCCAGACGCATGAGGAGGGTGTCAATTATCCCGCCGAAGTAAGCGGCCACTGCCCCTACCGTAGTCCCGATGGTAACAGTAATTATAGCCGCCAAAATCCCCAGTGCAAATTCTGAGCGAGTGCTGTACATTAACTGGCTGAGGACATCCCTTCCCAGGGGGTCAGTGCCTAAAAGGTGCCGTAAAGAAGGAGGAGCAGGCTGGAGGACTTCATCATAAGAATAGCCTACTATGGGGTCGTAGATATTTGGGTCCCAAACCCACTTCATAAGGATTGGGTGGAGTATGGCCATAAAGGCGTAGAAGATAATTATGCCTAAACCTACGAGGCCTATCTTGTTCTCGGAGAAAAGCTTCCAGTTGTTGCGGATTTCACGCCAGGTCAGGTATAGGCGCACCCGCCATAGGGGCATCTCCTTGAGCTTTTTCCGCTCCTCCTCTTCCAGGATTACTTCCACCTTTGGCTTTGCGATTACCTTCGTTCTCTCTTCCATCACTCCTCCCTTTAAGTGTAGCGAATTCTGGGGTCAAGGTAAGCATAAGTTATATCGGCTATTAGGTGCGCAAATAGAGCCAAAGTCCCTGTGAACACGAGCCCTCCCATGACCATTGGAATATCTTGGGATAGAGCTGCTTCCAGGAGGGTAAGGCCCATCCCAGGCCAAGAGAAGATGGTTTCAGTAATAACGCCTCCGTCCAGAACAAATGCAATGGAGAAAATAAATGAAGTTATGACCGGGAGCATGGCATTGCGGGCCACATGCTTATCCCTTATCATTCCCTCCGGCAAGCCTTTGGCCCTCGCCGCCATTACGAAATCTTCTCGCATCGTCTCCAACATGCTATTGCGGGTAAGAAGCATCATTCCGGCAAAGTTTATAAGCGTAAGGGTCATGACCGGCAAAATCAGGTGGTAAAGTATGTCCAGAGCATAACGGGTTATGCCCGAAGGAAGCCAATAAGCTAAGAGGCCAGCCAAAATTATCAGAACTCCGGCCCCCCTCAGGCCACGCCTCAGGGCTAAGTTTAGGCGCCTCGTTGCCAGAAGCACCAAAAACAGGACCAACGAGGATATGAAAGCCGAAAGCAAAATCCTTATGAAGACATAATTTGCATCAACTGGCGCACCTCGCCACAAAGTAGGAGTGACAAATTTGCCTATTGGGAATAAACCCAGTGTGTAAGCAAAAATCCAAATCATCATGAGGCCAAACCAAGGGGTGAATACAGTGTAAAGGGTAACACCACCTATGGTAAGGGCATACTCAAAAGTTTGCCCTCTCTTCCAGGCTAATACTTTGCCCGCTGAGAAACCTAACAGGAATGATAGGATTTGAGCCGTGAGGAAGAGGAGTATAGTGCGTGGAGCTCTCTCGGCTATTATGGAGACTACAGGCCTTGGATAATACTCAAAAGAGATTCCCAAGTTTCCTCTAAACAAAGAGCGCATATAGCGCAGGTAGCGCTCCCAAAGGGGCCTATCTAAACCGAACTGAGCCCTAAGAGCATCCCTTTGCTCTCTGGTAAGCCTGGGATTAGATAGGAATGTTTGGGCATAGTCCCCAGGTTGCACTTCCAATAGGAAATACACAAGGGTCAAGAAAACAAAAAGGGTTATTACGATTTGACCAAGTCTCCTGAGGATGTACCTAAGCATAGTCCCTCCCCCTTGCTTGATTAAAATGGGGGGTAAGGGCTAAC
>CAZPWR010000222.1:0-8588 GCA_964590555.1 uncultured Anaerolineae bacterium
CATTCTTGGCCAAGCCGATTATACTTACATTGTAGCTTGGGCACCGGAGGGGCTCATTGTGGTGGACTAGCACGCTGCCCATGAGCAAGTCCTTTTTGAGAGGATTTTGGAAGGGAGGGAACGATATCTCTTAGAATCGCCTCTCTATTTGGAACTTCCCTTGCCTGAAGCGGAGCTTTTGGGGGAAAACTTAGGAGTTTTGGAAGAGCTTGGCCTGGAATTGGAGCCTTTTGGGGGAGGAGCTTTTGTTGTGCGGACTGCTCCTTTCCCCTCCTTTCCTATCCCTCTACCCGAATTCATGGAGAAAATTGTTGAGGAAATACGGGACGCGGGCCGGCTACCTGAGGAAGAAATGAAGGAGAAATTGGCTATGCGGATGGCCTGTCTGGCTGCGGTAAAAAGGGGCGATATCCTCAATGCTGAGAAAATGCAGGAAATCTTGGCTGAATTCTTCAACTCCTGGTCCCCTTCCACTTGCCCCCATGGCCGGCCAGCCTTCTTTACCTTAAGCCGGGAGGAAATAGAGCGAAGGCTATTACGAGGAAGATGAGGAGGGGAAAATGCGAGTCCTTTTCGTGATAAGGCATGCCGATTACATCCCTTTGGGGCTTATGCACCTCTCCAGCGTCCTCAAGAAAGCTGGCCACCAGGTAGATTTGGTCATTTCCACACACCAGGACCCAATCCAAGCGGCTAAGGAATTTAAGCCCCAGATAGTCGGATACACAATCTATACTGGCCTCCACCGCTACTACCTTGAACTGAACAAAGCCATAAAAGAGGCGTTGGGGGGCAAAGTCCTCTCAGTCTTCGGAGGACCTCACGCCACCTTCTTCCCCGAAGTGATTGAAGAGGAAGGCGTAGATGGGGTCTGCATAGGGGAAGGGGAAGAAGCAATGTTGGACCTGGCTAATGCTTTGGAAGGGGGGGACGATTACACCTCAATCCCCAACTGGTGGTTCAAGAGGGATGGGGAGATAATCCGCAACCGGGTAAGGCCACTTTTGGAGGATTTGGATTCCTTGCCCTTCCCAGACCGTGAGCTTTTCTACTCCAAGGATGCTTTCAGCCGCGAAAGTGGGCTCAAGCACTTCATCTCCAGCCGTGGCTGCCCCTACCGCTGCAGTTACTGCTACAACCAAGCCTTCAACGAAATATACCGAGGGCTGGGCAAAATCGTCCGGCACAGGAGCGTGGACAACGTTATAGAGGAGCTGAGGTGGGTGAAGAGCAAATACCCCCTGCGCTTCGTGGTTTTCCTGGATGACCTTTTCATCTGGCCCCTCAAGTGGGTGGAAGAGTTCGCTGAAAAGTACCCCAGGGAGATAGGCTTACCGTTCTTCTGCAACGTCCGGCCGAATTTAGTGAACGAGGAACTGGTAAGGCTACTCAAAGAAGCAGGATGCCACAGCGTGGGGATGGGGGTGGAGACCGGGGATGAAGATTTAAGGAGAACTCTTCTCAAAAGGGATGTAACCCAGCAACAGATTTTAGAATCGGCTCGCCTCATCAAAGAGGCCGGAATCAGGCTCATCACCACTAACATGATAGGGCTGCCTGGCGGTTCGTTGGAAGTGGACTTCAAAACCTTGGAGCTGAACATAGCCTGCCGCCCGGATTACGCCAACGTCTTTCTCTACCAGCCTTACCCTGGGACTGAGCTTGGGGAGTATGCCAGAGAGCACGGTCTCCTGGAAGGGTTTTACGATGACATAGGTCCATCAGCTTGGGACCACTCCATAATCCGTTTCTCCGATGAGAAGGAAAAGAGGCAAGTTGAGAACCTTTCCAAACTCTTTGCTTTGGTGGTGGAGTGGCCCTTCCTCATGCCTTTAGTGAAAGTTTTAATCCAACTCCCACCCAACCCCCTCTTCCGGCTCGTCTACAAGCTCTGGAAGGGCTACACGATAAAGACCCGGATTCATCCTTACCAGGCATCCCTGAAAGAACTGTGGCAGACCGTCAGGCACTTCCTGAAGATGTTCTAAGGGGAAAAAGTGCGAGCCAAAAAATTCAGGCTCTACAGGTTCTTCTTCTGGCTGTTGACCCTGACTTTCCTGGCTTCAAGCCTCATCATCTCACTGGGAGCAGCGGGGGCAGTGCTTGTTTACGCTTACGTAGCCCCGCAGCTTCCCCCTCCTGAGGAGCTGGCCCGGAGGGCTGTGGCCTTCTCCAGCACCAAGATTTACGACCGAGAAGGCCGTCTCCTCTACGAGATAATACCACCAGGAGGCGGGAAGCGAACTGTAGTCCCCCTTAGCTCTATATCCCCCTACCTCATATTGGCTACCGTTGCCACTGAAGATGCCCGCTTCTTCCAGCACCAGGGGGTTGACCCCATTGCAATCCTGAGGGCACTCTGGCAAGATATAAAGGCTGGCCAAGCGGTATCAGGGGCCAGCACTATACCCCAGCAGCTTGTCCGAAACTTGCTCTTACCTCCGCAGGAAAGAAGCCAGAGGACTCTGAAGCGCAAGATAAAAGAAGCAATCCTGGCGGCGGAAATAACCCGCCGCTACTCCAAAGAGACCATCCTTGAGCTTTACCTGAACGAGATATACTACGGCAACCTGGCTTACGGTGCAGAAGCTGCTGCCCAGACTTACTTCGGGAAGCATGCTTCCGAACTCACCCTTGCCGAAGCTTCCTTCTTGGCTGGATTGCCCCAAGCCCCAGCCCGCTACGACCCATTCACCAACTTCCAGGCGGCCAAGGCTCGGCAGGCTGATGTCCTGCGCTTGATGGTAGAAGCCGGTTACATAACCCCTCAGGAAGCTCAGCAGGCTTACCAGGAAGAGCTTAAGCTCATACCCCCTCGCTTTGAAATGAAAGCCCCCCACTTTGTGATTTACGTCCGTCAACTTCTGGAGCAGCGTTACGGAACTGATGCCCTCTATAGAGCTGGCCTCAGAGTCTATACCACCATTGACCTCAACCTTCAAGAGATGGCTCAGCAGATAGTGAAGGAAGGGGTTGAGAAGCTCAAAGATAGGAACGTAACTAACGGGGCCTTGGTGGCTATAAAGCCTCAGACCGGCGAGATTTTGGTCATGGTCGGAAGTGCCGACTTCTACAACGAGAAGATAAGCGGCCAGGTGAACATGGCTTTGGCCCCTCGGCAGCCTGGCTCGGCCATAAAGCCGGTAACCTACCTGGCTGCTTTTGAGAAAGGCTGGACCCCCGCTACCGTTATCTGGGATGTCCCCATACAATTCCCCGATGGCTATAGACCCACAAACTACGATAACCGCTTCCACGGCCCTGTCACTGTAAGGGTCGCTTTGGGTAGCTCCTACAACATTCCTGCTGTGAAAGCCCTCCAATTTGTCGGAATCCCCTCCTTTCTGGAAATGGCCCGTCGCCTCGGCATCACCTCCTTTACCAGGTCCGATTACGGCCTTTCCATAACCCTCGGCGGGGGCGAGGTGAGCCTACTGGAGCTTACCGCTGCCTATGCAGTCTTGGCCAACGGTGGGAAAAGAGTCCCACCCGTGGCTATCCTACGGGTAGAAGACGCCGCCGGAAGGGTCCTGGAGCAATATACCCCACCCCCAGGCGACCAAGTCATTTCGCCTCAGCATGCTTACCTGATAACCCACATCTTGGCCGATAACTGGGCCAGGACTCCCGCCTTTGGCCCTAACAGCGTGCTCAAACTCTCAAGGCCGGCGGCGGTCAAAACCGGCACCACTAATGACTGGCGCGATGGTTGGACCATAGGCTACACGCCGGATTTAGTTGTTGGGGTATGGGTTGGAAACGCTGACAATTCTCCCACCAAGAGAGTAGCTGGGGTGAGGGGGGCTGGGCCTATCTGGCACGAATTCATGGAAAAAGCCCTCGCTGGCACACCACCGAAGGACTTCGTCCGCCCTCCGGGGATTGTAGAAGCCGAAATCTGCGCCAAATCGGGGGCTAAACCTTCGGAATACTGCCCCGAAAGGAGAACAGAGCTGTTTGTGGCCGGCACTGAACCCAACGACCCTTCCCAAGATTTCTACCAGAAAGTCCGCATAGATAGACTCACTGGCAAGCTTGCAACTGAATACTGCCCTCCTAACCTCGTGGAAGAGCGCATCTACGAAGTCTACCCTCCCGAAGGGGAATGGTGGGCAGCTCAGAACAACATCCCCCAGCCGCCAAAGGAATACTGCCCACTTCACACCTTCCCTCCTGAGGTGAGGATTGACTACCCCACTGAAGGGCAAACGCTTCAGGGGCTCGTAGAGGTAAGGGGTACGGCCAAAGCCCCCGATTTTTCCCACTACATTGTGGAGTATGGCCTTGGGCCGGACCCATTGGGCTGGGCGCCAGTTGCTGGACCGATACGGGCGATGGTGGAAAATGGCCTTTTAGCCCACTGGGACACATCGCTTCTGGAAAATGGCCTTTACACCTTGAGAGTTAGGGTTTTTGACCACCAAGGAAACTACTGGGAAGCCAGGGTGCGTATCACCATCCTCAACCCCACTCCAACTCCTACCATTACCCCTACTCCAACCCAAACTTCAACCCCTACTCCTTCTCCAACGCCAACTCCTACCACTACCCCCACCTTTATACTTCCGACACCTGAAATCACACCTTCGCCTCCTTGGCCCCAACCTTAGCCAGCTATTTTACCAGATGGCGAGGTTTGCAGCTCAAGGTTAAGGATGATATAATCCCCAGCAAGTTGGTCGGGAGGGAGAGGGATGGAAGAAGAGCTGAAGGAAAAACTCCAGAGCCTTGGGGAGGAGGAAGTCAACCTCATAATCCACTTTAAGGGCGAGCCTTCTTCGTGCAACGCTCGCCTCAGAGAAATGGGGTTTGAAATAAGGAGGGAATACTCCCTACTCAAGGCCTTTGCGGTGAAAGGTAGGGCTTTAGATGCCCTTAAGCTTCTGGATGAACCATGGGTGGAAAAAGTTGAAGAAGACAAAACCGTGAGCATCCTCTGATAGGGAGGTGGTGAAAATGGGCAAGAAGAGGGCACTCATTACCGGGATAACTGGCCAAGATGGCTCATACCTGGCCGAATTCCTCCTGGAAAAAGGCTACGAAGTCATCGGCATGGTCAGGCGCACGAGCACCGTAAACTTCTGGCGCATAAGCCACATCCAGGACAAAATCACCCTCGTCTCCGGCGACCTTCTGGACCAAAGCTCTCTTATTTACATTCTGGAGAAGTATCAGCCCGATGAAGTTTACAATTTGGCTGCCCAATCCTTCGTCCCCACCTCCTTTGAACAGCCAGTTCTTACTGGTGAGATTACAGCTTTAGGGGTCACTCGGCTCTTGGAGGCCATAAGGATTGTAAACCCTAAAATCAAGTTTTACCAAGCCTCAAGTAGTGAAATGTTTGGAAAGGCTCGTGAAGTTCCTCAGAACGAGAACACTCCTTTTCATCCCCGCAGCCCTTACGGGGTAGCCAAACTCTATGCTCACTGGATAACCGTAAACTATCGGGAAAGCTACGGAATCTTTGCCTGCTCCGGAATCCTGTTCAACCACGAAAGTCCCCGTCGAGGCTTGGAATTTGTCACACGCAAGGTCACTTATAATGCAGCTAAAATAAAGCTGGGTTTAGCTAAAGAGCTACGCCTTGGGAACTTGGATGCTCGGAGGGACTGGGGATATGCTGGGGATTATTGCATCAGTGAAAATGTTCCGATCCTTACGCCATCGGGGTGGAAATTTTGTAACGAGCTGGCTCCAGGGGATGAAGTCGTGAACTTTGATTTGCGTAACAATTGCTTGTCTCGCGACGTAATTTTAGAGAAGTTCAGGGTAAAGCACGATGGGTGGTGGGTTGTGCTCAAGGGACGTGGGGTATATATCCGCTGTACGCCTGAGCATCGCATATACTATCAACAGAAATCAAGGGGCTCAAAAGGTGGCTGGTCTGACTGGAAGGTCTGCACAGCATTGGAGTTTCACGAGCGGCTTCAGAGCCAGAAAAAGCGAACACGCTACGATTATCGGCTACCGCATTTTCAAGGATATACTGCGCCTGATCTTGCTGGTGTGACGGATGCAGAGATTCGCATGGTTGGTTACCTGCTTACGGAAGGAAACTGTGAGGATGATAGCCTGGGGCGTGGCGTTCGATTGTCGTTGAGCCAGTCTTCTGTGGCAAATGAGGAGGTCTGCAGGGCGATAGAGAAAGATATTGTAGAGCTTGGGTTAGTGGCCCGTCGGCGGGTAAGGAATGATGGCGTTGTAGAGTGGTGTTTCGATGCCGAATCCTCAAAGCGATTGCTGGAGTTGTTCGATAATGCAAATATTCATGTAATGCCGCGATGGTGCTACAGCCTTAGCGCCAGGCAGGCTGAGATCTTGTTTAAGGCTATGATGGATTGTAATGGTTCCTGGGGGACAATGGTTTTTCGTACGAAGAGGCCACAACTTGCTGCCGATTTCCAGACGATTGCACATCTGGCTGGGTATAGGACGAGCGGTGTTTCTCAGTCAAGGTTTGGTATATACACGGTTGGAGTGCTGTCCAAACGCAGGAAATATACCTATGTGACTGAGTCCAAGCTGGAGCGTGATGATGAGAAGACCGCATGGTGTGTGAAGACAAGAAATGGTACTATTGTGACTCGTGACAACGGCTGTATATCAATCTCCGGTAACTGTAAGGCCATGTGGCTCATGCTCCAGCAGCCTGAACCTGACGATTACGTGGTGGGAACCGGAGAGACCCATTCAGTGCGAGAGCTATGCGAGCTGGCCTTCGGCTACCTTGGCCTTGACTGGAAAAAGTATGTGGTCCAGGACCCAGCCCTCTTCCGCCCTGCTGACGTTGACCTTCTGGTGGCCGATGCTACAAAAGCTCGCACTAAGCTCGGCTGGAAGCCCACCGTTACCTTTGAAGAGCTAATCAAAATGATGGTGGATGCAGACCTGGAATTGGTCAAAAAGCAAATGAAGGAAGGCAAAGTCCTTTAGCCAGGAGGTTTGGCCCTATGGAAATCCGCTTTGGGACTGATGGGTGGCGAGGGACAATTGCCGAAGATTTCACCTTTGAAAACGTAAGGCGATGTGCCCAGGGCTTCGCTCGCTACCTCTTAGGCAAAGGGGTAGCGGGGAAAGGAGTAGTCATAGGTTACGATAGACGGTTTGCCTCGGAGCTATTTGCCTCGGCTGCAGCTGAGGTTATGGCTGCCCACGGTATAAAAAGTTACGTAACGCGTGAAGCCACCCCCACTCCGGTTATAAGCTTCAGCGTAGTAGCCTTAGGGGCGGCAGGCGGAATAAACATCACCGCCAGCCACAATCCACCTATGGACAATGGCTTTAAAGTGCGGGACCACAGAGGTGCGGCCATTGACCCGCAAGGGCTAAAAGAGATTGAAGCCCTTATCCCTCCAGCATCTGAAGTCAAAAGAATCCCTCTGGAGGAAGCTCAGGAAAGAGGACTTGTAGAGTTCTTTGACCCCGCCCCAGCTTACCTTGAGCACATTAGCAAGCTTGTAGAAATAGAGCCGATAAAGCAAGCTGGCTTCCTTGTGGTTCACGATGCCATGTATGGCAATGGGGCCGGTTGGCTGGAAAAAATCTTAGCCGGAGGGAGCACCAAAATCGTAAGCATAAGGACGGAGCGCAATCCACTTTTCCCCGGGATGAAACGCCCAGAACCCATACCTCCTAACATCCAAGCTTGCCAGGACAAAGTTCGGGAGCTTAAAGCCGATGTGGGTATCATAAACGATGGCGATGCTGACCGGATAGGGATTGTGGACGAGCATGGCAATTTCCTGAATCAGCTTCAAGTTTATGGGCTTCTGGCCTTGTACCTCCTGGAAGTGCGAGGTTGGCGTGGCCCCATTGTCAAAACCTTGTCCACAACTTCTATGCTGGACATTTTAGGCCGGATTTACGGTATACCGGTTTACCATACTGGCGTTGGCTTTAAATACGTAGCCCCAAAAATGCTGGAAGTAGATGCCATAGTCGGGGGTGAGGAGAGCGGGGGTTACGCCTTCAGGGGAAACATCCCGGAGAGAGATGGCATCCTTGCCCCCCTCTTCTTCTTGGATTTCATGGTCAGGACTGGTAAAAAGCCATCGCAACTTTTAGAGCACCTCTACCAAGTAGTCGGGGCCAAGTTCTACTATGACCGGGTAGACCTCGCCTTCCCGCCGGAGAAGAGGGAGCCCACGAAAGCTCGGGTAGAATCGGCGAGGCCCTCAACCATCGCTGGCCTTAAGGTCACAAGCATTGACACCACTGACGGGTACAAATACAACTTAGAAGACGGCGGCTGGCTTCTCATCCGCTTTTCCGGGACTGAGCCTGTAATCCGCTTTTACTGTGAAACGACCCACGGAGACAAAGTCCGAGCCATCTTGGAAGAGGGCATAAAGCTGGCTGGCCTCTCAGCCTAAAGTGGGGGTGCAATGGGTGGAGGCGGCCTCGGTGGGTCTCCATCCTCACCTCCTTTCACAAGGGGTAGAGGAGGCGGAGCCCCTTCCCGGGGGCGTAGGGGGTGTATCCCTTTCGTGCTGATTAAAATCAGCCCTCTTTGGCCTTTGGCTGGGGGTCGGCCTACGCTGACCCTCATCTCCATGCGAGGGGGGCCCCCGACCCCCCGTAACCCCCCT
>CAZPWR010000223.1:0-1893 GCA_964590555.1 uncultured Anaerolineae bacterium
AGCCGCCTTGGTTTCGTTAAAGCGGAGAAGGCGGAGGTTTCCAATTCAAGGGTTGGCATTGCCCTTTGCCAAAGCATGAAAGCTCAGGATGGAAAAGCCTTCCTGGTCATAGCTAAGGAGATGGCGGGAACTATGGAGACAACTTTTGACGGTGCTACAGCCTTCAAGTTCGGCCTTGGGCTGGGCTTGGCTTTGGGGCTTATTTCCATCGTGAGAAATTGGCTTAAGGAGGGTTAGGATGGAGGTTATTGAGCTTACTGTGGAGAGGAGGAACCTTCTGGGTAAGAAGAGCAAGAGGCTTTTGGAAGCCGGCTATGTGCCCGGAGTCATTTACGGCCATTTGGATAGCTCAATACCCATTCAGGTGAGCCGTAAGGATTTGAGGGAGATTATAAAGAAGGCAGGCTTCAGCCGGTTAATAACCTTAAGGATTAAGGGGGAGAGCAACCCCCACTTAGTGCTCCTCAAGGACGTGCAAAGGGACCCCATAACTCACAAGGTCCGCCACGTGGATTTTTACAAGGTGGCTGCCGAGGAGAAGATAACGGCTGAGGTGCCCTTGGTCTTTAAGGGCGAGTCCCCCGTTGTCGCCTCTGGCGTTGGCGTGCTCATTTACTCTATGGAGACTTTGGAAGTAGAGTGCCTTCCTGCCGACTTGCCGCCGGAGATTGAAGTAGACCTTTCAGTCCTCAAAGAGATTGATGATGCTATCCTGGTCCGGGATATCAAGCTTCCTCCTGGGGTTACCCCAGCCGTTCCTTTGGATGAGGAAGTAGTAAGGGTGGTCAGGGCCGGAGAGGAGGAGATTGAGGAGGAGGTCCCCGGCCCTGCCCCGGAAGTTGAGGTTGTGGCTAAGGGTAAGGAGGCCAAGGAGGAAGAGGATTAAATCCCTTGCACTTTGCTTTTGACCCTCAAAGGCAGCCCCCATAGCTTTATGAAGCCAACCGCCGCCTTGTGGTCAAAGGCATCGGCTTTGTCGTAGGTGGCAAGGTTGTAGTCGTAAAGGGAGTAGGGGGAGCGGACTCCTACTACCCGGGCCGTTCCTTTTTCCAGCTTCACTTTTACCGTGCCTGTGACCACCTTTTGGACGCTGTCCACATAGGCATCCAGGGCTTTCTTGAGGGGCGAAAACCATAGCCCGTTGTAGACAAGGTCGGCATAGGTGAGGGCTACCTGGGCGTTGAACCTTAGGACTTCTTTGGTTAAGGTCATTTTTTCCAGTTTGCGATGGGCTTCGTATAGGACCGCGGCGGCGGGGGCTTCGTAGACTTCGCGTGATTTTATCCCCACGAGCCTGTTCTCAATGTGGTCTATCCGGCCGACTCCGTATTCCCCGGCTATGAGGTTGAGCTGGCTTACCAGTTCGGCTCCTGAAAGTTTTTCCCCATCAAGGGCTACAGGTATCCCTTCTTCAAAGTCTATCTGGAGGTAGCGGGGTTGAGCTGGGGCCTTTTCCGGTGGGTTGGTCCATTCAAATACTTCCTCCGGTGGTTCTTGCCAGGGGTCTTCCAAGATTCCGCATTCTATGCTCCGTCCCCAGAGGTTAGCATCTATGCTGTAGGGGCTATTGAGGGTTGCTGGGACGGGTATACCGTGCTTTTGGGCGTATTCAATTTCTTCTTCCCTGGTCATGCTCCATTCTCGCACTGGCGCGATTACTTCTAAGTCTGGAGCGAGGGCGCCCGTGGAGACGTCAAAGCGCACTTGGTCGTTGCCTTTGCCGGTGCAGCCGGGGGCGACGGGCGGTGCTCCTGCTTCCCTGGCCACTTGCACTAAGTATTTGCCAATTAAGGGGCGGGCCAGGGCAGTGGATGAGGGGTAATCTCCTTCGTAGATTGCGCCTGCTTTGAGGGCTGGGAAGACGAAGTCTTTTATGAATTCTTCTTTGGCGTC
>CAZPWR010000224.1:0-1712 GCA_964590555.1 uncultured Anaerolineae bacterium
TCCTGGCTTTCAGCAAGCCGTTGATGACCTCTTCCCGGCGGTTAGAAGGGGAATCATCGGCAAGGCCAAGCTTCTCCGCCAGCTCGTCTTTAACTACGATGGGCAACTTTTCCCCGTCAAACCCCATTAGCCCTACGGTTATGGCGGCGATGGCTGGGTCGGGGATGGGGTAGATGCACATAGTGCAAGCTTCACGGAAGGAATAGCCGGAGGCAGGGTTTACTTCCCCTCGGGCCAAACCCTCTAAAAGCGAAGCCGTGGGGTCAAGTCCTTTTTGGACCATATCGCTGTAATCCTTGAGTTCGTAAGTTCCTGGGCAGTCAACGCCGATTATGAGGAGATTATCAAGCTGGGCCTGCTTGAACTTGACCAGCTCCACCAGAGCCCTTATCTGGCAGTTCCGCATAACTGCCCCGAGTTTGAGGGGGTTACCAGTTCGGGTAAGCATGGAGACCATGGTCGCCTCGCTTACCGGCATAAGGGGAGCGAAAGGTTCAGCTCGTGAAAGCTCCTCTGGGTTCAGGAAAAGGGTTGGGGTTACGCTTTCACCACCAGCGGAAGGAGCTGGAGCCAGTATAGCATTTACCACGCCCTTTTCCATAAGGGAGCGGAGGAAATCCCGCATTGTTTGAGTTGGATTTCTTTCAACCTTCAGCCAAGAGTGAACCATGTTAGGCCTCCTTTACAGCGCTTGCAGGGTTTTAAAGGGATTTGGCCCTTTTTCTTTGAGGAACTTGACAAACTCTGTTACAGTATCGGCGAAAAGCTGACCTTCGCTTGCGCTTATCCAGCGCAGCCAGACCCTGTCGGGGTCAAGGCCAAGGCGCTCTAAGCTCTTTTTAAGGATAGCGACCCTGCGGCGGGCTTTGAAGTTCCCATTTTGGTAGTGGCAATCGCCTGGGTGGCATCCTCCGATAAGGACCCCATCGGCCCCTTGGAGCAATGCTTTGAGGACGTATATGGGGTCAATCCCGCCTGAGCACATAAGCCGAACGATTCGGACATTAGGTGGGTACTGGATGCGCGAGGTTCCGGCCAAGTCCGCCCCCGCGTATGTGCACCAGTTGCAAACGAAAGCGATGATTTTCGGTTCAAAGTCGTTCATGTCTAACTCCTCCAAGCCAAATTAAAAACCCCCTGCCCTGGAAAATAACATAGCTTTTCCCGGTGCAGGGGGTATGAACTTTTCAGCAAGTGTATTTTAGCACAAAGTCTCAAATTTTGCAAGGGTGAAACCTTTCCAAGGCTTTCCAAATTTTTCAAACGTAGGTAGAGCCGTAAGCTTGCGTTTCCGGTTGGCCTTGACATGGTAGGGAAACTGCTCATAGTTGCCCTACGCTTTCCGCCTTGTCCTGCGGCCGAAAGCAATCGCTCCGCTGGAAGGTCCTGGTTCCATCCGTAGGCGGTATTTGGGAGAGGGCAGCTTGTGTCTTTTTTATTGAGGTCGGCGCAGGCCGCCCCTTGGCCTAAAGCCAAAGGAGGCCGATTTTAATCGGCGTGAAAAGGGAAAAGCTCGCCAAGCTGCCTAACTTCTCCTGACAAAGCTGGGGCGCATCCTCCGCAGGGGGTGCGTCCCAAAATCGTCGGGGCCCGGTGGGCTGAGATTGCAAAGGGCGCTGAAAGCGCCCTCTCTCCCCGGTAGCCGTTCGGGAACGCGGGGCGCCAGGACGGACAGGCCGACGGCCCCGCGCGCAGCAACCGGCGTCAACCAC
>CAZPWR010000225.1:0-3063 GCA_964590555.1 uncultured Anaerolineae bacterium
GAAGGTCTCATTCTCTAAAAGATATGAAAAGAAATTTTCTAGTCGCCTGAATCAGGACAAATCTATGGTAAAGTCCGTACATAAGCTTGCCAATACTTACCCAATGGCGATAATCCCATAGGTTCCGCTCCTAATCCCGAATACAGCAGATTGCCATTGTAAAATTGATAGTATTGCCCGCCCTCGTACTTTCCACTATCATCATCTAAGCTATACCAGTTCCACCGTTGAACCAAACGGCACCCGTCCTCAGGATAGCCTATGCTGCAATCCGTTTGGTTTAAGAAATAGTCAAAAGAAGGATACATAAAATGATCACGGACTTCTTCCGGTGAGAATCCCGCATAGTGAGGCGGCATGTTGACTCCGTATTCAGTGATAATCAAGGGCTTGTTTTGTTGCCCTTTCTCTTTCATCCATGTGCGGAAGGACCGGATGTGCTGCCAAGCGATATAGAAATTCCTGTTGTCTAAAACGCTATATAACATCCCTTCCTCTTCATCCAGCCCAGCAGGTATATCCGCTCCCCATGAGCCCCTCTTTTCTTGCAGGACAAAGGCATGAACATTCCAGACATCAACCGGCATTGGTTCTCCATAATACTGTATATAAGCATTCCAGACCCGGTCCAGGTACTTTAATCGCAGTGGAGTTGCTTGAATAACTCCTCCAATAGCGAATTTAGCAGTAGGGTCTGTATTGAGAATGAATTGCCGAATATCATGGTAGGCCCTTGCGTATACCTCTGGTAGTATCTCATCTTGATGAGCGCAATACCCAACTCCCCAATCCCTCCTTTCAATCTCATTGCCAATCACCCATAACAAACCGGGGTTCCTTTGAGCTGTAGTCCGAATAACGCTCCAATCGGGGTGGATAGTATAGGTATACTGACCGCTTACTTGAACATAAGGGCAATCGACACAGCAGGTGGTCCACAGGGTACCCTGTTGTTTCCACTGTTTCACTCGCACAATTGGTACATATTCCATACCATAAGGCTTTGGAGCGTCGGGAGTTACTGTCCAGTCCACATACCAACCCAGTCGCAATCCGACAATATCTGGAGCGGGATAATCTAAAATGGAACGGCGCGCTATGGCAGCACCGAAACGCCATAAGGGGGCCGGGGCAAAGTAGTTCCTGACTACTAAAGGCAGATAAGCCTGAGGAATAAGGGTGGACTCACTTTGCTTTTCCAAATCCTGTTCTTGGGGTTTTCTCCATCCCACTGTACCTTGCGGCATCATTAAGACCAAGGTTAGGGCTGGTCCAATAATCAATAAAATCCACTTCGGAAGTCGCATTTTTCACCCTCCCTTTATTGTGTCGGTTCAGCGATATTCCTCAGCACAAGAGGCAAATAGGCTCGCGGTTCCAGCGTTGGCACTGTCTGGCGCATTACACTCTGGCCGGGCATACTCCACCCAGGCGCTGATACGGTTGCCCATAAAAGCAGAACCACGATCACCCCCACGATAAAAACCTTCCAAAGCCAATGTTGAGATTTCATGCTTCGCCTCCCTTTTGCCTTTACGGAGACGTTAGACGCATTACATATTCCCCCCACCCTTCCCCCCCCGCTGTCATCGCGCCGGTCTGGGGGTCAAAGAGGCGGCCGGTGGGGTAGGTGACGTCGTCTAAGCTGTACCAGCACCAGCGTTGAACTAGCCGGTAATCATCAGCAGGGTAGCCCAAGAAGGGATCCGTTGCCGTGAGGAAGAATTCAAAAGTATCGCGCAGGAATGCTATCACTCGTTCCGGTGGGAAGCCATAGTCCTCAGGCATGGGGATGCCGTATTCGGATACTATGAGGGGGTAATTTTGGAAACCGTGCTCCGCCATCCACCGCCTGAAGTTTACGATGTGGCGGCGAAAGGCTTCTATGTTACCACTATCGTCAACTTCATAAAGCTCCCCCCGGTCTTCTTCAATCCCCGGAGGGATGTCTACACCCCACGACCCCCTCTCTTCTCGCAGGATGAAGTTGTGGATGTTCCAAACATCTACCGGTAGCTCTTCCCCAAATTGCTCCCTGTAAGCTTGTAGGATTAGTTCCAGGTACTTTAACCGCAAGGGGGTCGGCTGGGAGACCCCACCTATGGCTACTTTGGCCGTAGGGTCAGCTGATTTTATGGCTTTGTAGGCTTGATGGTAAAGTTTAGCATAAAGAGCAGGACTTACGTTGTCCTGCCATTTTACGTCTGGCTCATTGCCTATGAGCCATAGAGAGCCAGGGTTAGATTGAGCTATCTGGGATATTTCCTCCGGCCCAGGGGTGAGCTTCCCTCCCCTGAGCTTGACCATCTGAACGTATTCAACCCCCTCAGGCCTCGGTGGGTCAGGCCTTGCCCCCCAATCAAGATACCACCCCAGCCTGAGCGGTTTTATATTATACCTTGATATCGGCCCAATGGCAACTCCCACCCCCCAACGCGGCTTACCCTCCCATAAGATGGAAATTTTCTCAACCCCCGTAAAAGGGGAAGGGGTCGGATTGGAATTTGGAGCAAGGGTTAAAGTAGGAGTTGATGACAGAGGCTGTTCGGAGGAGGGAAAGGGGGTAAGGGTTAAGGTAAGAGTGGAGGTAACGGTCTTTACGGGAGGCCTTGCCGTAGGGATTAAAGGCTCAGGAAATTGCCTGGTAGGTTTGGGGGCGCGAGGCCAGTTTAGGACAAGGAGGGCAAAGCCTGCCAGGATGAGGATTATTCCAAGCCATAGAGGTAAGCGCCGCTTAAGCACGAACCCTCCATATTATTACGAGAATTATGCCCATAATTATAAGCCCCAAGCCTGCTATCAAGAGAGGTGAAATCCCAGCACGAGTAGGAGTTAGAGCAGGGGTTAGCTCAAGCGTAGGTGTAGAGGTAAGGGTAAAGGTTGGAGAAGGGGTATAAGTTGAAGTGGGGGGAGGAGAAGGGGTGTAAGTTGGGGTGGGAGTAGGAGTTAAAGTTGGGGAAGGGGTAAAGGCCAGCGTCGGAGTAGGGCGAGGGGTAAAAGCAGCGCTTATAGTAGGTGAAGGGGTTGGGGAAACCGGAGCGAGAGTTGGAGTGGGGGTAGGGG
>CAZPWR010000226.1:0-8759 GCA_964590555.1 uncultured Anaerolineae bacterium
CCAGCCACTTTGCCTTTGAGGTCTTCTGGGCCTTTTATGTCCTGATTTTCAATGCGGACGGCTATGAGCTGGCCAGCGTTAAAGTAGGGCTCAGAGAAGTCGTATTTCTGTTTGCGCTCATCGGTTATGGTTACGGAAGAGATGATAGCATCGTATTCTCCGGCTTCAAGGCCAGCGAAGATTCCATCCCAGGCCACGTTCTTGAATTCCACCTCCAGCCCCACCTCTTGAGCTATGGCCCTCATGAGGTCAATGTCAAAGCCTACGATTTCTTTGGTTTTCTCGTCTATGAACTCTGCTGGGGGCCAGGTGGCATCAGTTGCTACCACGATTTTCTTTGGGGCCGGTGTAGGTGTGGGTGGGACAGGCGTTGGGGTAGGCGTGGGGGCCGGTGTAGGTGTGGGGGCCGGCGTAGCGCAGGCTGCTAAGATAAGCATTAAAGCTACAAGGGGCAAAGCCCAGCGCTTAAAGCCTACCATTTTTGACCTCCTTAGAAAGGGTTAAAAATATTATAGCGCAAAAGGAAATGATAGGCAAATTGTCCGAGCACTTGGGTGTGTCCCAGTCGGCCTTTCCGCTTCCCTACGAAGGAGACATGGTTAAGCCCAGAATTCTTCGGCCCCTTTCTTATCGTACCTTTCCCATTCGCTGTATATGCACCCGCAGTACTGTTGGCGGTAGAGGTTGTGCTCGCGGGCAAGTTTTCCCCTTTCGGCCCATCCTCGGCGGAAGTTTTCAAAGAAGAATTCCACCCCTATCTCTTTACCGACTTTCTCCCCAATTTCTTTTATGGCCGCTTGGTCCTGGTAAGGGCTTATGAGAAGGGTTGTGGTGAAGAAGCCTATTCCCCTTTCCCTGGCCCTTATGGCCGTCCGCAGCAGTCTCATTTCATAGCAAACTTTGCACCTCTCTCGGAAACGCTCCCGACCGCATACAGCCCTAAGGAAGTTGACCATTTCGTATCCTGGCTCCTCTATCAAGGGTAGGTTTATTATGGAGGCGTAGCGGCGGAGGGTTTCCAGGCGAAGTTGGTGTTCGGAGTAGGGGTGGATGTTGGGATTGAACCAGAAGCCCGTGACTTCAAGCCCCAGCTCTCGGAGTCTGTTTATGGTGTAAGTGCTGCAAGGGGCACAGCAGATGTGGAGCAATATCTTAGCAGATTCAGTCGGCATCTTCTTCCTCCTCGGGAAAGATTATAAACTCAGGGGGTATGGGGCCGGAAAGGAAGATTTTAGGCGCGGTTTTGGTGAAAAAGATGCCGGCTCTGTAAGCTTCCCTCGCTTTTACGGTTAAGACCACCGGCTTTTCATCGTGGCGGCTTCCTACTTCAAGGGCTGTCTCTTTATCGGCTGAGAGGTGGACGTAACGGCGTTTTTGCGGTTTAAGGCCTTCTTTTTTGATGGCCGGTATGGCACGGCGGGATGTTCCGTGGTATAGGATTTCGGGGGGTTTAACGGGCTTGTATTTGAGGGGAATCTCAACGCTATGGCCATAGGCCGCTCGTATTTTATCCCCCACTACCTGGAAGCGTCCCTTGGGGTCGCCTGAGACCACTTGCATGAGGTGGTGTCTTTCAACCCATTCCCAGCCTGGGGTTAAGGCGATGGCTTTCGCCAGTTCTTCTATTGGGACGAATCCTTCTTCGTCCAAGGTTAGGCCGACTTTTTCTGGGTGGTGGCGTAGGATGTAGCTCATGAATCGGCTAAGTTTTATTCGGGCGCCTTTTCTCATATGCATTTTCCTCCGCAGTGGCTTTTTAGGCTAAGGGCTTCGCCCCTGGACCCTTATACCCCCTGTGGGGGATGGGGGGTCTATCCCTCGTTTGCTAAGGGTTTTAGACCCCGCTTGTGCGGGGGTTTGCAGGAGAGCCAATTCGCCACTTCCACCCCTGTGAGGCTTCGCTTTCACCAATTTACAGGTATCTTCCACTCGCGCCAGGTTCGGTCAATGCAAAGGATGTATTTGTTGCGCCGGCCGAAATCGTAAAGTCGCCACGTTATTTCTACATCCTTCCGGCAGTACTCTAAAAGTTCTTCAATCCGGCCTTGACGCCAAAGGCGAATGGCCATCATCCCATTACCGCTCTTCCCTTCCCCAAGGGTTGCCCAGGCCAGTTCGTCAAGGCTTACCCTGAAGCCAAGCTTCCTGTAGACTTCTTCCGAAATGTCTATCGTGGGTAAGGTCTCCAAGGCGAAAGTGGTATAAGGCTGGAGGACTTGGTAATCAAACCGGTAAAGGTTAAAGCCTACTACCGGGTTTCCCTTCTTCAGTTCCTCCACCAATTCGCTCACGTTCTTTTCAGTGAAAAACCGATAGAGGTTTTCGTCTTCGCTGTAAGTGACAGCCACCGAAAGGCCCAAACGATGGAGGTTGTGCCTACCTCCTACCTCTTGGATTGAACGCATGGTTTCCAGGTCAAAGACTATAGCCCCCAAGGCTTATACCTCCCCCGATTCTAAGGCCCTTTTGGCCAGTTCAAAGGCCTCTTCTCTGCTCCTTACTTCACCCTCAACTTGGGCTTCCTGGATTTTCCTCAGGAGTTTGCCGACGATAGGGCCAGGCTTGAGGCCCAAAGTTTCTATAAGCTCATTACCGCGCACTAAAGGGGTGGGGAAAAATTCCTCCCGGTGTTTGAAATAGGCTATAAGGAGTTCTTTTGCCACCCAAACCCGCTTTTCCCACCTTTCCGGGATTAAGTCCTCCATCCAGGTAGCAAGGTGGTCGGCAAGGGAAAGGAGGCAGGTTTCCACACCCCATTCGCCCACGTCTCTCCAGAAGCGGTGGATGGCTTTCTTGGTCAAAGGCCCTTCTTGAGCCAAGAGGGCCGGACGCATGTGGTTGGCTATAATTTTGTAAACCCCTTCTATTTCGCGGGAGGAGAAATGGAACCTCTCCATGATTGATTGGGCTATAAAAGCCCCCTCCCTCTCATGACCGTAGAAGTGGGTCCCTCGTTCATCAACGGTCAACGTGAAAGGTTTGCCAAGGTCATGGAACAAGGCCGCTAACTTTATGGTTACTAAGGACTTCCTTTCGCCCGAGATACGGCGCTCCAAATGCTGGTTAATGGCTCCTTTCAGCTCCTCAAGGTGTGTTACCAGTGTTTGCCCAGGTCCTTCCAGCCGGGGGTTGTTGAGTTCCAAAAGCAACCATTCCAATCGGGCGAGCGTCTCTATGGTGTGCCGATAGGCGTCCAGATGGTGGGGATGGCTTTGGTGAAGGCCTTTTAGGGGTTCAAGTTCAGGGAAAAGCACCTTGAGTATGCCAAGCTCGTCCATCAGAGCTACGTAACGGTGAGAATCGGGCTCGGCTAAGGTTAGGGATATCTCGTCGCGGAGCCTTTCCCGCGAAACGATTATGAGGCGATGGGCGTGCTCGGCCATTTCCTTTAAAGTTTCCGGATCTATTGTGAAGCGGAGTTGGGCCGAGAAGCGGACAGCTCTGAGGATGCGGCAAGGGTCCTCTAAGAACGTTGAAGGGCAAAGGCGCCGGATTAGGCCAAGCTCCAGGTCGCGCTTCCCACCGTAAGGGTCAATGATAGGCAAGGGCTCTTTCCCCCAGTCCTCCAAGGGGACAGCCATAGCGTTTATGGTGAAATCCCTGTGGCTCAAATCCTCCAAGGTGTCTTTCCCTACCCTCCGGGCCAGGTCTATGTAAAAGTCCCGGAAGACAACGCGGGCAAATTCTCTCTTTTCATCCAAGAGGACAAAAGCTCCCCTGAAGCGGTCGGCTATTTCTCTGGCCAAGGAGATTGCGCCTTCGGGCACAACGAAGTCAAAATCCCTGCTTTCTTTGCCCATCAGCCGGTCCCTTACGCATCCTCCTACCAGGTAGGCCTCAGGGTGATTTTCGCGGATAAAGGCGATTATTCTCTCCAGAAGGTTCCTATTTCTCACGCCCTTTCTTCCTTAGCAAGGCTAACTCTTTCCCCTTGGCCAAGCCTGCTTCCAAAGCTTGGAGGTTCACTTCCTCTGTGCCTTTGGGCACTCTGGCTTTAACCGCCTCCTTAATCGCTTCTTCGGAGACGATTCCTGTAAGGCCAACGATGACGCCTAAGGCTAAGATGCTGGCCGTCACCCTTTTCCCAGTCACTTCCTCAGCCAAGGCAGTTATGGGCACTTGGATCGCTTCGGAGGAAGGGACCCGGCGGACGTGCACTGAGTCAACGATGAATAGCCCGTCTTTCTTGACTTCGTAGTAGAACTTGTCGCATGCTTCTTGACTCATGGCCAAAAGTACGTCGGCCTGGATGACTTTCGGGTAATCAATCTCCCCATCGGAAATCACGACTTCCGATGAGGAAGCTCCTCCCCTGGCTTCGGGCCCATAGGACTGGGTCTGGGCTACATTTTTCTGGTCCCTTACGGCCGCTTCAGCTAGGATTATACCTGCCAGGACGAGCCCCTGGCCTCCTTCGCCGGCAAGTTTTATCTCAAACCGTTCCATTATCTCCTCCTTCCGCCCTGAAGCGAGCCATGAGCTTTTCGTATTCCTCAACAAATTCTGGGGCCTCTTTGTCCAGGAATATACCCCTGCTTATCTTACCTTGCCTCTGTTCTGGTGGGAGTTTCTCATATTCGTGAAGTGGTACGGCTATTTCTTTAAGGGCTTGCATCATTTCCACCGGTGTGCGCATTTTGTTCATCCGGCCAAAATGGGTGTGGCAATAGCTTACGGCTTCTACTACCGCAAAGCCTTTTTTGAGGATGCCTTTTTCAATAAACCGGCTGAGCTCAATAGCATGGTAAACGGTGCTCCGGGCCACGAAGCTGGCTCCGGCGGCTATTGCTAACTCTGGGATGTTGAAGGGCGGCTCTAAGTTGCCGTAAGGGGTAGTAGCTGAGAAAGCACCCAAAGGCGTCGTAGGCCCTACTTGTCCCCCGGTCATCCCGTAGATGTTGTTGTTTATGATGATGGCCGTAAGGTCAATGTTGCGGCGGCAGCTGTGGATGAAGTGGTTCCCACCTATGGCTAAGCCATCCCCATCACCCATGACTACTATGACCTTGAGGTCGGGGCGAGCAAGCTTGAGGCCTGTGGCAAAGGTCAGAGCTCTACCATGGGTGGTATGCATCGTATTGAAGTCAAGGTAAACGGACATCCGGCCTGAGCACCCAATGCCGGATATCACCGCTACCTCGTCCTTGGATAAGCCAAGCCGATCGATGGCCCTTATGAGCGCTCCCATGACTATGCCTATTCCGCAGCCGGCACACCAGATGTTGGGAAATTTCTTCTTGGACCTAAGATATTTGTAGACTATTGGTTCCTCACGCTCCATGTTTCTCCTCTCAAAAGATTTTGGTAATTTCATCCTGGGGGAAAAGAGCCATGGGCTTCAATTCCCCGCCTTTGCGGATCCAACGCCCATCCTCAAAGGGTAAAACCTGGCCTATGACTGAGCTTTTTATCCCCCGCTTGCGGAAAGCTTCCAAGAGGGTTTGGGTATGTTCGGGGGCCAGAGTGATGATGAGCGCTCCCGAGGCAATGGTCCCCATGGGGTCAAGCCCGAATTCCCGGCATAGTATTTGCCCCTCAGGCAGCACTTCTACAGCTTCCTCTTCTACCACGAACCCTACCTTTGAGGCTTCGGCTAATTCGTAAAGGCCCATAGCCAATCCACCCTCGGTTGGGTCGTGCATGGAATGGAGGGGTACAGTCTCTACCGCCAGCAAGGCAGCCTCTACTACGCTTATACCAGGGTTGAAGAGGTAATTTTTAGCCCTTTCAATGAAGGCCTCATCGTATCCCCGCAGGCGAAGCTCTTCGCTTTTTTCCCTGGCTATTATTGAAGTGCCCTCAATAGGTATGCCTTTAACTAAAATTATATCATCTCCGGGGCGTGCCCCTGAAGAAGTCACAAGCTTCTCTTTGCTTACCTCCCCAAGCATGTGCCCAACCAATATCGGCCTATCAAGGCCGTACGTGACCTCAGTGTGGCCTCCGATTAAGGAGATTCCGAGGCTTTTGGCAGCCTGGGCGGTTTGAGCAAAGAGGCTTTCGGCCAGCTCAGGGGTGGTTTTTCCTTCCGGTAGGAGCAAAGTGCAGAGCATCCATTTTGGCCTTGCCCCCATGGAAGCGACATCGTTAGCGTTTACGTTCACTGCATACCACCCTATGAGGTCTGTGGCAAAAGTTATGGGGTCGCTTTTCGCTACCAAGTAGCAATCCCCCATGTCAATAACTGCCGCATCCTCCCCGAACTCGGCTCCTACCACTACCCTCTCATCGGAGGAAGCGTATTTCTTCAGTAAGTAGCGGAACAAATCCGGGTCCAATTTCCCCACCGGAAGGATTTTCACCGCCTCTTTCCTCCTTTCACAAGAAAGTGCATACTTCCTCTAAAGGGCGCCTTGGGGTGCGGGCTAAAGGCTCTCGGCCTGGTTTTCCTATCGGCACTATAGCTACCGGGCGCAAATTTGGGGGCAGGTTGAGGACAGCAGCAACTCCTGCTTCATCAAAAGCTCCTACCCAACAGCTCCCGTAGCCAAGTGCAGTAGCTGCCAATAGAATGTGCTCAGTAGCAGCGGCCGTATCTTGGAGGCAATAAAGTTCTGAGCCACGCCTTCCGTACCTTGCAGCGGAGCGAGCGGGTTCAGCGCAAATCACTATTACCACCGGGGCTTGGGCCACAAACTCCTGATTTAGGGCTGCCTGGGCAAGCCCTCTTTTGATTTGCGGGTCTCTCACCACGTAAAAATGCCAAGGCTGCCTATTACCGGCCGAGGGAGCTTTTATAGCCGCCATCAGGATTCTCTTCACGTCTTCGTCCGGCACATCCTCGGGAAGGAACTTTCTCACGCTGTGCCTTCTCTCAACGGTTTCCCAGAAGTCCATTCCTGTTCCTCCTAACAAGGGTCTTTTCAGAGGATATAATAACGCTTTTGCGTTCTCATGGCAAAACCGCCGAATTGTCCCAGGGTGCTTCGTTTAGGCTGGCGAATTCTCGGCCGACGAGGGAAGAGTACCCCTGATGTCGGTAGGGTGGAGTTATCGCCGTTGATTTTGCCGATTGGGAATCGGCCTTCCTGGGCACATGTAGTGCCAAGCGTCGGCGGAGGCCGACTTCCAGCCGAAGTCCCAAAGTTAAAGGGTTGGTTTGCCAAGGTTTTGGGTCCCACTCCTGGCAAGCTTACAGAGGTTGGCTGCTTAACCCCCCTAATAGAGGGGGAGGCCCCCGCACCCCCAGCAAGGGGCTGAGCTCCCTTCACCTCCTTACCCTCCCTCGCCCAAGCTGACCAGGGGCCCAAGCTTGTGGAGTTGCCCACTTTTGAAAAACTGGAAAGCCCGAAGCCCTCTCTTGCCCTTGACAAATCCAGCCTTTATCGCTATGATATATACGGGAGTGGAAAATGATTCCTAACAAAGAATATCTCGTAAAAGAGCGTATCGCCCAAATAGCCCAGCAACTCCGAGAGCGAGGCTACCGGGTTACGCCTCAGCGTATGGCAATTGTGCGGGCGGTGTTGGAAAGCTCTGGGCACCCCACCGCCGAAGAAATTTACCAGAAGGTTTCAGAAACTTTCCCCATGCTCAGCCTCGCAACCGTCTACAAAAGTTTGGAGATGCTGAAAACCCTTGGCGAAATAATAGAATTACCGATAAAAGGCCAAACCCACTACGAGAGCAATCTTCGGCCCCATGTACACCTGATATGCCAAAGGTGCCACAAAGTGATGGACTGGGAGGAGGAAATCGTTTTCCCTGTACTTGCGGAAGCTATGGAGGCCTCAGGTTTCCGTCCCCACTATTACCTTCTTGTGGTCTACGGCCTGTGTTGGCAATGCCAATCCGAAAGCAACTCAGTTTCGGAAGCGGATAAGCCCCGGGGCAATCTCGGGGCATAAACGTTGGAAAGGAGGGTAGAAATGACTGAACTGAAAGACGAATGCGTCAAACCGGCCAAGGGGCCAATTTTGCCCCAGGCAGAAACACCCAGCGCAGCTGGGGAAATTCCACAAAAGGAGGTTGCCATGATGGTCAAGGTCGGTCACGAAGCAATTGATTTTGAGGCCCCTGCTTACATTGAAGGTGTTGGTTTCAAGAACGTCCGCCTCTCCGACTACAAAGGGAAGTGGATTGTCCTCTGCTTCTACCCCGGAGACTTCACGTTTGTTTGACCCACTGAACTGGCGGCAGTTGCCGCCATCTATGATGAACTGAAAGCCTTGAATGTAGAAGTCCTGGCAATCAGCACTGACAGCCGCTTCGTCCACAAGGTCTGGCAGGAAGAGGAACTTTCCAAGATGGTACCGGGCGGTGTGCCGTTCCCGATGCTTTCAGACCCAGGTGGCAAAATCGGTTCTGTATACGGCGTATACGATGAGGCTGCTGGTGTGGACATCCGGGGGCGGTTCATCATTGACCCGGACTTCGTTATCCGGGCGATGGAGGTGCTGACACCCGAAGTGGGCCGGAACCCCGAGGAGTTGCTCCGCCAGATCAAAGCGTTCCAGCACGTCCGCGCCACGGGCGAAGTCACGCCCTCGGGCTGGCAGCCGGGTCAGACCACGCTCAAGCCTGGTCCGGACCTTGTGGGCAAAGCCTGGACGGTCTGGAAGCCCAAGTAATGGCCGGCTCTTTTTACCCAAATTTTCCGCCGCAGTTATGGGGGTTCCCACGCCCGTTTGTGGAGAGTTTGCCAAGGTTTTGGGTCCCGCTCGTGGGCTGGCTTACAGGAGCGAGCTACTCGCTCCCTTTTTGCCCCCTCGTAGGGGGTGCGGGGGGCGGGGCACACCCCCTGGGAGGGGGCTCGGCCT